>JABJOR010000018.1 GCA_018664265.1 Rhodospirillales bacterium | reverse complement strand
CGAGCGTAATTCAAACAATCTTGCTTGCGCCAGCTGTTGATCTGTCGCCACCAGCCATTGAGGGCCTTCTGCTCAGGCTTAACCTTTTTGGCTTTATATTCCTTAATAATATCTGTCAGAACGCTTTTTACATCGCCGACAATCGGCAGGTCCACGGCAACATTCTTGTTAATGCTGGAAGGATCAATGTCGATATGAATTTTCTTGGAACCCGGCGAGAACGCATCAATGCGCCCGGTAATCCGGTCATCAAAACGGGCACCGACACAGATCATCAAATCACAATGATGCATGGCAAGGTTGGATTCGTACGTACCATGCATGCCAACCATGCCGAGGTATTGTTTGTCACTGGCCGGGTACACACCAAGCCCCATCAGAGTCAGCGTGCACGGGAAGCCCGTCATTCTGGCGAACTGGGTTAACAGCTTGGAAGCCTGTGGGCCGGAATTAACAACCCCTCCACCAGCGTAAATGATCGGACGCTTGGCAGCAGCAATCATCTTCACGGCTTGCTCAATTTTGACGGTTTCGGCCTTGGTCTGCGGATTATAGCTTATTGGCTTAATCTTTTTGGGCGAAACATAAATGCCCGTGCCCATGGCAACGTCTTTAGGCAAATCGATCAAAACTGGGCCGGGGCGACCAGAGCGCGCAACATAGAATGCTTCATGAATGGTACGGGCCAGATCGTTCACATCCTTGACCAGATAGTTATGCTTGGTGCACGGACGGGTAATGCCGATGGTGTCGCATTCCTGAAAAGCGTCATTGCCGATCAAATGGGTCGGAACCTGACCTGAAATACAGACCAGCGGGATGGAATCCATCATGGCGTCGGCAAGCCCGGTCACCGCATTGGTGGCTCCGGGGCCTGAGGTTACCAGCACACAACCAACCTTTCCGGTTGATCGGGCATATCCTTCGGCCGCATGGACTGCACCACCTTCCTGACGGACCAGAATATGGCGAAGTCTGTTCTGGTTAAACATGGCGTCATAAAGTGGCAGCACAGCACCGCCGGGATATCCAAAAATATCCTCAACGCCCTGATCAACCAGGGCCTTCATCATTATTTCCGCCCCAGTCATTTTCCCGGTCATAGTCTGCTGACTCATCGTTACTTTTCCCGCTTTTTAATTCCGTTAGAGGTCTAATAAAACTCTACCGGATCATCCACTAACATAAAATCACGGCCAACACAGTCGGCGTTGGCCGCGAACATAGAATTCGTTTCAAACTTAGGGGCAACCTAATCTCTCAAAACGGTCAGGTCAACACAAACTGGCGAATAAATGAAAAGATTTCAGGCCCCATACTTTCCGAATATTGCGCAAAATACGTTTTTCCTTCTGGAATCTGATTTCGGAACCATGTTAATTGGCGTTTTGCGTAATTTCGACTGGTTTTCTGCGCTTTCACTATGGCTTCTTCCTGCGAAATCTCCCCCGCCATAAAGGATATCAACTCGCGTACCCCGACAGCTTTCATGGCCGTCAGGTTGGGATCAAGGCCAAGTTTTGCAAAAGCCCGGACTTCATCCAGTGCGCCTTGCTCAACCATTAACTCAAAGCGAGTATTAATGCGCTCGTAAAGGGCTTCGCGTGGCGGCTCCAATATAAGCACCTGAAATCGCATATCATCCGGCACTCCCTGATTTCCTTGCGCGATCCAGTCTGTCAGGGACTGTCCAGTTGCCTGATAGACCTCTAACGCACGCAACAGGCGTTGGCTGTCCCCGACGGGTATGCGTGCTGCTGTTTGTGGATCAACCTCACCCAATTCTTTATGCAAAACCTCAGAGCCTTCTGCCTTCAGGCGTGCCGTCAACTTTTCGCGGTAGGTCGGCTCGATCTCAGGAATATCCGCAAGCCCATGCATAAGAGCGCGAAAATACAGCCCCGTGCCGCCCGTAACGATAGGAAGCTTACCTGCCTCATGACAAGTTTTGATCTCGGCAACGGCCGCTTCCTGCCATTGCCCTACGGACCACGGCTCAGCCCCCGAAATGATCCCGTAAAGTCTGTGTGGAACACGGGCTTCGTCCGCTAACGATGGCCGTGCGGTTACAATGCGTTGTTCCTTATAAACCTGCATGCTGTCGGCATTGATAATAACACCGCCAAATTCCTCCGCCACATCCATAGCAAGCGCAGACTTCCCGCTGGCTGTAGGGCCAGCCACCAACAATACTGGTTTGGTCTTGCTGTAATTATCGGGGGCAATGGTCATTAAATG
>JABJOR010000215.1 GCA_018664265.1 Rhodospirillales bacterium | reverse complement strand
GGCTGCCGGGTTCCCTCCCAGTGCAGCCCGTTGATACCAATCGGATGATTGTATGACATCATTACCGACGCCAATTCCTGCCGCGTAAAGACGCCCCAACGCATATTGTGCATCCGCATCCTCACCATTTCTCGATGCGCGCTGATACCACAAAATAGCGGATTTAATATTGCGTGAAACGCCCCTACCCTGTTCAAGCATAGTGGCGTAATAATATTGCGCTTTGATATGCCCTTTAAGGGCAGCGCGTTCCATCCACTGAGCTGCAAGACCAAGATCAGCAACAATCGGGGTTGCTGTTTCATACAGCCGGGCAAGCTTGAATTGGGCGCCAGCTTTACCAGCCAAGGCATCCGGCTCTAAGGATGAAACCTTAACAGTAAATTCTCTCTGAATTTTGCCAGATTTGTCTTCGGCCAGCCCGCCGAGATATTCATTGGCAGCCCAGGCAGAAGCAAGAATGCCAATGATTAAAAATGAAAACAGAATACGCATATGTGTGTATAACGCATCACATCGTGTTAAGGCAACAAAACGGAATTAAGAGAAGAGAGAACGCTCAGCAGGGAATCGTAAGCTTACTTGAGACCCGCTGCCCAATTCACTCTTGAATTCGAGTTCTGCACCATGAAGCTCACTCAATGACTTTACAATTGATAACCCCAGCCCTGTGCCCTGATAATGTCGAGTGAATGCATTCTCAACTTGCTCAAATGGTTTAATGATTTTTGATATGTCTTCAGGGGAGACGCCAATCCCCGTGTCAGATACTTCGATCACAATGGCACCGTTACCATCAAGCCAGGCGCTTACTTTCACTTCACCATTGTCCGGCGTAAATTTAAGTGCATTTGACAACAGATTAATGACAACTTGTTTCAAACGGGTTTCATCAGCATACAGTGCCAGTTTTGTCGGCTGAATATCAGAAAGCAGATCAATATCTTTTTTGTGTGCTTTTTCCCGAACTATACGAATGCACGCCTCAACCAGAGAACTCAAATCTATCCGACTCTCATGCAGTTGCATTTCACCAGCTTCGACTTTGGACAGATCAAGAATATCCTGAATAATATTGAGCAAATGGTTTCCCGCAAAATTGACATCGTCGATGTATTCTGCATTTTTTTCACTTCCCACCGGGCCGAAGATGCGTTCTTTCAACATTTGCGTATAGCCAATAATCGTGTTCAGCGGAGTTCGCAATTCATGACTCATATTTGCCAGGAAATCTGATTTTGTACGGTTAGCTATTAATGCTCTTTCATGGGCTGCGCGGATTGATTTTTCCGTTGCCATACGCTCTTTAACAAAATCATTCAGCGCGGCCGCCATAGTGCCGACTTCATCAGTATCCTGCGTAAAGGCGATATTCATTTCAGTATTTGATTTTGCCAAATTCCGCATTGTCTTGGATAAATACTCAATACGGGCAATCACAAATTCCGAGGTGTATGCATAGACACAAAACACAACAAGTAATATGAGCAATCCAGACACGATGACCGTCAATCGAAGATATGATTGTGTTTTCGTCGCAACTTCCGTATAGCGCACAACAATGTCGTCACTGACCCCCAGCAATTCATTTGATGCCGTCATAAATTTGCTTACATTTTCTTGTGTTTTGTTGCTGGCACTGTTACTTATCAGTACAGAAGCAGCCTTTGTGACATTGTTCAGTTTTTCTTCTGCCAATAGAAGTAATTTTCTCGATGGGCCATCTTCAATTGCTGCAATCAACTGGAACTCTGTCCGTTTCAGATTTTTTGGAATGAGCCCACCAAACGTCAAAGCCTTCAATGTATCCCTGAAGATTTCACTAGTCTTTTCATATTCTGTAATTTCAGAATCCAGTCTCTCATATCCGGAGGCAATATCATCCGAATAAAGTACACTGTATTTTCGAATACCCAACAAATCGCCCATCCTGGTGTCTGTCCGTTTATATTCAATATGACAGGATACGCAGGACGGAACTGTAGCAATATCTGGTGTATAGAAAATTAAATATAAACCATTTCCACGTTCTTCAAGCGTACGGAAAGGTTTATTGCTTTCAAGGTTGCTTGATTTTAAAAAAAACTCCCAGGCATTGCGATCCATCTGTGTCTTAAGCCCGCTGGATGGATTAATCGGTTTTTCTGCAATCAGCTCTATATTGGAGCGATCCTTTGAATTGCCTCGTTCATTAACCAATTTAATAAAAGTTGCAGGAAAAGGGATAGAGGAATGCCCGTCAGAAGAAAGTTGAATATCTTCGGGAAGATTGGCAATAACGGAGTCAGAATAAACTTCTCTGACATTTGTAATAAAGCCATCCAAAATGAAGATTTGACGTTCCAGAAGGATTTCAGAATCATTGGCAGATGATGAAGCGAGAATATCTTTCGCCATTGCCTGTGCCAACATGCGTTGTCGGCCCATGAAATTTATAAGTGCAGCATCACCCTGAGCAACAAGCAGGGTACTGAAGAGGTAAATTCCCACCCCAGTAGTAACCATAGCTATAATGCTTAAGAGCGCAACAATTTTGATGCGTATTGTATTCATGTGCCCCAACTTTAAAACCTACGGACTACACACATCTACTCTCCGTAAGCTTCACTATAATTTATTATTTTTACCTGACATTCAACACATTTCAGAAAATCAAATAAACAAACTTTTTGCCTAGATTATTGGCCGGTATAGGGTTGACCAATAATTTGATCTGGGGGACGAGAGGGGTCAGGTTCAGTATAACAACTAACAGCAGCAAGGGTTTTATAGCAATATAGGGTTTGCTGTATTTGTTGAACCTCATCTTCTACACAATAAGATTGATTGTTTTCTATGCGAAGAGTGGAACAATCTTTACCGCTTGAAAATGAAATAATGTGATCACTTACTGTTTTGCCAGAAACGGCAGCAGAGGTACCTTCTACAACGGCTAAAGCACACCCGTTCAGGGCCAGGGCAAACAAAGCTATAAGGGGCAATATATGTTTAGGGTGCATTTCCAACTCATAATCAGTAAGACGTTACGCTTTTAATCATAGAGTTATTATGGTTAAGCAGATGTTAACGATCAGGACCATTTGGCTATAAATTTATGTTGCGCACACCAAAATCATCTAAACGTGGCCAAAATAATCACGATGGGCCACAACGGACCATGCGTAATCCAGCAACGTCCCCCAGCTATAAACAGGAAGGTCAATGGCACGTTGAATAGATCGCGCAAATGGCGGATAACCAGTGCATTCAAGGATAATCGACCCGACATCCTGATTTTTGAGCACGTAATCCTGCATAGCTTTGACAATTTGTTTTTCTGCCACGCTATAGCGTAATGAGGGGTTTTCCGGTTGACCATGGGAACCACCCCAAAGCTTGTTGAATTCCATGTCATCCACATGATCATTCAAGTCTACAACTTCAAAACCTGACTCCAATGATATCCCGACAGAGGTTAAATGCTGGTCACTCAGAACATGGGCATCCGAGGTTACAATTGCTACTTTTCTATCCGGACCAATCAGTTGCTGCGCCCATGGGACCTGCAATAAACTGGACATAAACGCCGGAACATTCAGACTTGCTGCCACTTCC
>JABJOR010000214.1 GCA_018664265.1 Rhodospirillales bacterium | reverse complement strand
TTCGCAAACTGAACAGCAAGGCCAACAGCTTCGAAGGCGCCTTTTGGTCCGGTGGATCGCTGGATGATCTGTATGATCGTATCGGCGTTAAGCCCAGCGATCCGATGTCGGCGGTTTTCGTTGCTGCCATGCGCGAATGGCGGCGAAACCCGCCCGGAACAAAAGAAAGCTCTATGACGACGATTACGCTGCCAGAGCGTGTTGACCGGGTTATGCAAATTACCCTGACCCGCGAAATGGAGCGGGTTGAACGGCAATTGACGTTGCTGGCCACGACGGGCTCGACAGCTCCCTTTATCGGATTGTTTGGCACCGTGTGGGGGATTATGAATAGCTTCCAGTCTATTGCAATGTCTCAAAATACCAGCCTTGCTGTTGTTGCACCCGGTATTGCAGAAGCCCTGTTTGCAACAGCTCTGGGGCTGCTGGCAGCTATCCCGGCAGTTGTCGCCTATAACAAGATTTCCAAGGATCTGGACCGTTATGCCAGCCGCCTTGATACCTTTGCTGGTGAGCTGGCAGCCATATTATCGCGCGAACTGGATGCAAGGTCTGATCATGGCAGCTAGTATTCGAGGGCGCTCGCGTGGTGGCAGGTCGTCTTGGAGCGGGCGGTCCAACCACAGCCCTATGAGCGAGATTAACGTGACACCTTTTGTGGATGTGATGTTGGTGTTGCTGGTTATCTTTATGGTGACGGCACCACTTTTGACCGTTGGCGTTGAAGTCAACCTGCCTAAAACCAAAGCCAATTCCCTGCCGGGTAATGATGAGCCATTGACCATTACCGTGGATGCAGACGGGGTAATTTACTTACAGGAAACCGTTCTCGAGCTTGAAACTCTGGTGCCACGTTTGCAGGCTATTACCGGGGAGAACCCGGATGCCCGGATATTCATTCGAGGGGATGCCGATATTGATTATGGGCAGATCATGAGAGTCATGGGAACCATCAATTCGGCTGGATATAAGAAAGTCGGGCTGGTAACGGCTGCCAAATCAACAAAAGTAGTAAAACCAGTCGAGCCAGCTATCTCAACGACACAAGAGGGGCAGTAAGGCAACGGCATGTCGACTCCTTTGCGCGGTTTTACTCTGTCTATTTTATTTCATTCAGCGGTCTTGGCCTCTGCATATATCGTGCTGCCGTCGTTGCGTCCGGATTTGAATTTGATCGAAGACGTGATGATCGTTGAAATTGTTAATATTTCAGAAGAGACAAACCAGCCGCAACCCGTTCCAGAGCCAGAACCTGAGGTCGAGCCCGAGCCGGAACCGGAGCCCGAACCGGAGCCTGAACCTGAGCCTGAGCCAGAACCAGAACCAGAACCAGAACCTGAGCCTGAGCCTGAGCCTGAACCTGAACCGGAACCGGAACCGGAGCCCGAACCAGAGCCAGAACCTGAACCCGAACCTGAGCCTGAACCGGAACCGGAGCCTGTACCGCAACCATCAAAAATCCTGCTTGAAGCCAAGCCACAGCGCAAACCTGAACCGCCTGATCCTTTTGCCTCAATGCTGAAGACCATTGAAGATTTGAAGAAAGACGTAGTCACGCCTCCGCCGGAAGAGGCTGAAGAAGAAAAGAAAGAGCTCAGCTTTGAAGAACAGATGGCGCAGGCCATAAACACCAAGCAGACAAAAAAGATGGATATTAGCCAACCCATTTCTGTCAGCGTCCGTGAAGCTGTTGCTGCTCAGTTACGTAAATGCTGGATTGTCCCGGCTGGGGCAAAGGATGCAGATGAACTGGTTATTGAAATTCATGTGGATATGAATACAAATGCTACAGTCAGAAGTGCTATGATTGTGGATGTGGAACGGGCTATGACTGATACATTTTTCAGGGCTGCCGCCGAAAGTGCTTTGCGGGCGACGAAAAATCCCAGTTGTCAGCCGCTTCCATTGCCGTTAGACCAATATGAGCAATGGCGTACTATGACACTAAACTTTAATCCCAAGGATATGCTTTAATCATGCTCGAGCCAATTCAGAAAAAGAGAACTGCAATGTGTTTTAACGCTTTCTATTCGACTTTTTGCAAACGTGTGCTTGGAGTATTGGCTGTTGGCCTGATAATTGTTGCCAGCGTTTCTTCAAATGCTGTGGCAGAGCTGAATATTGATATTACCCGTGGAACTGTTGAGCCATTACCCGTTGCTGTTGCGCCTTTTATGGGAGAGCAAACGGAAGAAATCAGCTACGGGCGAAGCATTTCAGATGTTGTGGCGGCTGATCTGGAACGATCCGGCTTGTTTAAGCCCATTGATTCAAACGCTTTTATTCAATCCCCTGAAGATATGAACACGCTGCCAAGGTTTGGCGATTGGCGTATTATCAATGCACAGGCCTTGGTGCAGGGGCGAACGCAACTTGTCGAAGATGGGCGGCTGCGGGTTGAATTTCGCTTGTGGGATGTTTTTGCGGAACAGCAACTGGTTGGACTTGCCTACTTTACCGTGCCGGAAAATTGGCGGCGCGTTGCGCATATTATTGCGGATGCCATCTATAAACGACTTACAGGTGAAGAAGGGTATTTTGATACCCGCATCGTTTATATTGCCCAACAAAGTGAAACTGGTTCTTGTAAGGCGACAACACGCTTAAATCCATTCGGCAAGCGGTTATCCATTATGGATCAGGATGGCGAAAACCGCCGTTATCTGACAGATGGTTCTTCTCTGGTACTGACACCTCGATTCTCGCCAAGCCAGCAAGAAATCACCTATATGTCCTACCATGGGAATGTTCCGCGGGTTTATATCTTCAATATTGATTCGGGCCATCAGGAAGTGGTTGGTGATTTTCCCGGCATGACCTTTGCGCCAAGATTTTCCCATGATGGCAAGACCATAATCATGAGTATGGCGGCAGACGGTAATTCAGATATTTATACACAGAATTTACAAACCCGTGAAGTTGCGCAGCTGACTAAGCATTCTGGAATTGATACGTCCCCAAGTTTCTCGCCGGATGGCAAGTTTGTTGTGTTTAACTCGGATCGTGGTGGCTCTCAGCAACTCTATGTGATGTCCAGCAAAGGTGGAAGCGTACGCCGAATCAGTCATGATGGCGGACGCTATGCAACGCCGGTATGGTCTCCTCGTGGTGATATGATTGCTTTCACCAAAATGAAGGGAGGCCGATTCTTCATTGGCGTTATGCGCGCAGATGGTAGTGGCGAACGCCTGTTGGCAGAAGATTTCAAAATTGAAGCCCCGACCTGGGCACCCAATGGACGTGTTCTTATGTTTTTCCGTAAAGAACGTACAAATGAAGATGGTTCAGGAGGGCGCTCACGCCTGTTTACCATTGACCTGACAGGGCATAATGAACGGGAAGTCGCAACAATGTGTGATGCTTCGGACCCCGCATGGTCACCAATAATTCCCTAAAATAACAAATATCGCATCTGTGATAAAGATCACAATAAAGCTTTAATTGAAGTTTTTGGAAAAAAGTACTTGGAATCATGTGGTTTTCTCAGTAATACAACTTGTTAGATAGACTATTTAACTGTACTGTTTCTCTATACCAGACGAACTGGTACAATAATTGAACAAACAACTCCTATTTGAGGGGGATATAATGCGATTTAAAATTCTCGGCATTCTAGCTGCTGTAACATTGATTTCAGCATGTGAAACAGCACCTGAAGAAGATATGGCGTCTACTGGTGATGGAGCGACAACGGCTAGCACCACTGCTGCAGCCACAACGGCTATGGTTGATCCCATCACACCAGGCTCGCAGCGTGACCTGATGGTCAATGTCGGTGATCGGGTTTATTTCGATTATGACCGCTTTGATCTGAATGATATTTCTCGTGCAACGCTTGAAAAACAGGCTGCATGGATGAAGCAAAATTCTGGTGTTATGGTCACCCTCGAAGGTCACTGCGACGAACGTGGAACACGTGAATACAACTTGGCTTTGGGCGCACGTCGTGCAAATTCAGCCAAGGATTATCTTGTGTCCCTCGGTGTTTCAGCCAGCCGCATTAATGTTTCTTCCTACGGTGAAGAACGTCCTGTAGCTATGGGTTCCAACGACGCTGCATATGCACAAAATCGTCGTGCGGAAACTGTTGTACGGTAACTGATACCTGACTGATTAATGGTTTCGAAAATGGCGCTGATCGGGTTGATTTGAATTAACCTGACAGCGCCGTTTTTATGCCTTATTTCTACTGGATCATGAGAGCTCCGGATAACTGAATATGAGAAATACGAATATGACATGTAAAAGACAGTCCATGGTATTGCGCACCGCCGGAATTCTGATGATGAGCATCTGGCTTGTACTCGGCAGTGTTATGTCGGCGAGCGCACAGGATGTTCAGGGACTGATTGATCGTATTGATCGTTTGGAACGTGATATTCGTGCTTTAAATATTCATATTGCGAAAGGCTCAACCGGAACACCACCAGAGCTTTCCAGTGGACAATCTGATGCAACTTCCGGGGCGGGCTCTACCATAAGCACACCGTCTGTCGCTCGAATTGATGCTCGAATTGCGGCGCTTGAAAATGATGTGCGCGTGGCAACCGGTTCCATGGAAGAATTGGATCATCGGATTTTTCAAATTTCAACACAACTTGAAAAATTAGTGTCCGATATTGATTATCGACTGAGTGCGCTGGAGCAAGGTGGCGCGGGCTCTTCCATGAATGTGTCCGGGATTAATTCAGGAGCCACAACCTCCGATGAAATGCAAATGAATACAGCCCCAGCTGTTGGTGATGTAACAACGGTAATGTCCCAGACCACAAGTGGCGTATTGGGAACCATCAGCGAAACCCAATTACAGGAAATCTCTGATCAGGCTGCGACTGTTCAAAATCAGGAAAGCGTCTCAGAGACTATTGTCCAAAGCGAAAATACGCTATCGGCTGTTCCACAGGTTGTCGAATCTGCACAAGAGCCAGTGACCACGCAATCCGCTGCTTTGACAGCTGGGACGGCACAAGAGGAATATACCCATGCTTTTGGTCTGATGCGTCAGGCCAAGTATGAAGATGCAGCCCTGGCTCTTACTGCATTTGTTGACAAATTTGGAGATGATCCATTGGTGGTCAATGCACGGTATTGGCTGGGTGAGACCTATTATGTTCGCTCACAATTCGTGAAGGCCGCCGAGGTGTTTTTCCAGGGTTATA
>JABJOR010000213.1 GCA_018664265.1 Rhodospirillales bacterium | reverse complement strand
GTGTCATAGCCTTTGTTTTTCGTACGGAACATATGACAGCACGAAAGACTATGGCCGTGCTGACCGGGTTTGCCGGTGTTGGTATGGTTATTGGCTTTGCAGCAATAACCCCGTCTTTGATCGGCATTTCACTTGCTTTTATGGCAGCCGTTATGGTGGCAATTGTATTCGTCATCTCTGTCCCGGCGCTACACCTCACAAGCGCGCCAGTCGTCCTGTTTAGTAATTCTGTCGTCGCCTCAGGCGTATATGGGCTATGCACCATCATTGCCCCTGCCTTTGATTATTACCCGTCCCTGCCTGCCACAACAGCAGGATGGACGGGGCTTGGTGCTCATGTATTCATCATGATTATTGGCATCGGCCTGCTTTTGGCAGCCATTGGTAGAATTGGCGCTGTACGCGCTACTGTCGTCAACAATCTTGAGCCCCTGATCAGTGCCGCAGCGGCCGCGTTTTTGTTCTCTCAGTTTCTCAGCGGCTTTCAATTTCTGGGGGCAGGATTGATTTTAGGCGCTATTATCATCATACAAACCGGGAAGCCGCCTCAAGAACATTCATAGATCTACGTTACGTCTTGCGGCTCCGTCGCCATAGCTGATGGTCTTGCAGAAAATTCTGCATACCAGTCTGCAAGAGCAGGCCTGTCTTCACGCCAGTTGAACTCCGAAGATAATCTAAAATCAAACCAGCCGATTGCCGCACAAAATGTAATCTGGGCTAAATCAACATCACAATTGAATAAGCTAACGGAAGCCTCCATCACATCGAATGACTGTCTATAGGCAAGTTGTTGTCTTTCAATCCATGAAGGAGATTGCTCATTTTCTGGACGTCTGCCTTCCAACATCCGCAGAATACCCGCATCCATAGCACCATCGGCAAGAGCTTGCAGGCGCAATACGGTCAAACGTTCAGCCTTGTTTTCAGGAATCATTTTGGTGCCTGAATGCTCCCCATCCAGGTATTCGCAAATTACTGGCGAATCGTAAATGGCATTGCCATCATCAAGTTCAAGGGTCGGAACTTTGCCGAGCGGATTAAGTTTTGCAATTTCACCCATTGGACCAGATGTAATCGATACATGCTCAATAGAACTGTCCAGGCCAGTCTCGATTGCCAGCATGGTGACTTTGCGAACATAAGGGGATGTAGCTGAATAGCATAATTTCATGGGGTATCTCCTGTAATTTAATTACACTGTATCATTGCAACATCCGTACTGCCATGTGTTATGATAGTAATTATGTGGACAGATATTGTTGATATCAGAGATTTCTATGCAAATCCCCTGGGTAAAGTGGCGAGGCGCATGATCAGGCGGCGTGTTCGGGAATTCTGGCCCGACGTTACTGGCATGCGTGTTCTCGGCCTGGGGTTCCCTACTCCATTCCTGCGCCCATTCACAGGGGAAGCCGAACGCGTCATAGCCGCCATGCCAGCGGGGCAAGGCGTTCTGCATTGGCCTGAAGACTCCATGGGCCTGAGCGTTCTTACAGATGAAATGGAACTTCCGTTTGAAGATTTGAGCATGGACAGGGTTCTGCTGGTCCACGCGCTTGAAAGCGCGGAGCCTGCCCGGCCCTTGTTACGAGAAATCTGGCGTGTCCTGTCCAGCAGTGGAAAATTGTTGATCATCACACCAAACCGACGAGGGTTATGGGCGCGGTTTGAGCGAACACCCTTTGGCAATGGTCGCCCTTATTCCAGAAGACAGCTTTCCACAATCTTGCGTGACACAATGTTCACGCCTCTGGAAACTCAATCTGCCTTGTTCGTGCCACCCTTTGATTCTCGCATGTTGCTGTCATCCTGTGCGGCTTGGGAAAAAATTGGCAGCACAGCATTCAACCGATTTGGCGGCGTTGTCATGATCGAAGCTGAAAAACAAATATACGCCGGACAAATGGATGCAAAAAGCATGCGCAGACGCTATGTGATTGCCACAGAAGGTACGCCCTGGAACAACTCTCGCTCCGGCCCCCGCTCGGTTGCCCGTGCTGATACGCCTCATTTGAAGAAATAACGCTTCTTTTTATCATTTCCCCAAGGTTTTCTTTGATTTATCTGCCCTGTACGATTAACACTATCGGGCCTGATCTTGCTTATAGTGCAACAATTTTGATATGTGAGCCATATGGACACCAAAATGACTGACAAGCCTGCAACACTGACTGAACTGCGCAACGAAATTGACCGGATCGATACCCTTATGCACGACCTGATTATGGAACGCACCCTGGTCGTCGATGCCGTAAAGCAAGTCAAGGAAGGTGAGCGTGTTAAAATACGCCCTGGCAGAGAAGCAGAGATGCTATATCGCCTGTCAGCTCGCCATAATGGAAAATTCCCGAAACAAGCCTTGTTTCGCATCTGGCGAGAGATGATTTCAGGCACCCTGACCATTGAAGGGCCATTTTGCGTTGCGATACTGACACCAGACAACAAAACAGGATATGTCGATCTGGCACGCGATCACTATGGTGGATATACAGATATCAGCACCCATGAGACGACACAGGATGTTATTAGTGCCGTGGCAACAGACCAGGCCGCAATTGGTGT
>JABJOR010000212.1 GCA_018664265.1 Rhodospirillales bacterium | reverse complement strand
TCTCGCCATCCCCCCACCAACCGCATGCACAGGCAGGTTCAGCTAGCGCTGAAAGAGAAAGTGTCAAAAAAATCAGAATAATAATCATATGGTTTTATAGAAATTAAAATGACTATGCGGAAAGCCTGCCATCTTCAGATACTTCATCCAGAAGGTCTTGCAGGGTTTCTTTTTCAAATTCAATGAAGGCCTTCGTAACTTCTGAGAATTGCTTGTAGAAGGGGTGTGGCCCTGCAGCAATAACTTTATCACAAAAGTTCACTATCCATTGTGATAGATGTTCATCATAGAATCGCTTTTCAATATTTTGAATATTGATACCAATTCCATTATCTTCTTTGGTCCATGCTTTGGCTTCTTCAAGCAGGAGTTGCTGCATAAATTCAAGCTCTGCAGTTATATGATCAGGCATACCACTGAAACTATCATCGACTTTCAGTCCAGCGGCTTCCATGAACTTTTTCACCTCAACGGTAGAGGCTCCCCATAGTGAATTCGGTTCTCCAAAACGGGCTTGAGTATGCATGGATTCATGGGGAGAAATATGAGAGCCCGGCCCTATAAATAATCTGGTAAATTCCAGAGCCAGGCCCTCAGTGAGTTGGGAATGAGATATGTTCGAGAACATATCATCCAAGGAAAAATCAAGAGCATTTAGAATTCCGGAGAATTCCGGTTCTGCGAGTTTGAGCAGGAAAGATTCAGATGGTTCTTCCCGGAAGACATCAGCCAAAAGGCCATACACATTTGCACGCGCAATTGCCATTTCTTTCATATCATTCCGGGGTGTAGCCATAATCATCTCTCCTGTTCAATTCGTTTCTTGGTTTTTGTATTTAGGCCTTTTCGACCCTGACAACTGTATCCATCCAACGCTGGGTTCCACTGATCGGATCAGAGCTATTTGGGATAATCGCATTGGGGTGAACGCCATGTTTCTTCCAGTTCATATTCTTGGCGTCTGGATCTGGCGATGCGCCCCCATCGATTGGGTTGCTCTTACCGGAACCGTAGATACCCGAATGCTGCCTCCCAAAGTGATGGGAAATAGCAATAACACCAGGGACGATGCCTTCGGTGACATAGGCTGTGGTTGTAATCTCGCCAAGTCCGTTATGCACCTTGATTGCATCACCATCCTTGATGCCACGATCTGCGGCCGTCTTGGAGTTGATCCAACCTGGATTGTCATGCTTGATCTCTGCCAACCATTTGCAATGGGTGGTTCGAGAGTGCGAATGCACGGCAACCTTATAGGTGGTCATAATCAACTCATCGTCAGCCATAGCCTCATGTTCAGGTGTTGGCGTAAAGGTTGGGAACGCTGGTAAGCCTTTGCCCTTGAAGTTATCGGAATAGAAATCCAACAAGCCAGACTTGGTAAACGATGTGTTTGGTGCATAGGCCGAAAGTGCTTTGCCTTCAATATGTTGAGCCACATAAGAACTCTTGGCTCCCTTGGTTCCAAGATATCCAGCACTCATAGCATCAGCTTCACTGGCAACACCGGCTTTTTTCCAGTTCCAGTAAACACCCGTTTTAGCGTCCAGAATTACGCCATCCCCACTGACATCGACTTCCTTGGCATAGAAACCATAGTTGCCTTTGTCGTTAGGATCATGCCAAACACCTTCCTTCATCATATAATCGAAACCACCGGCTTCCTTGACACCGGATGTCATTTCACAAGATTGGCGAACAAAATCTTTCTTGTCCGTCCATGCCAACTCAAAGCCGATACGTTTAGCCAAATCAGGCCACACATCGCCCTGGCATCTGGCTTCACCCAAAGGCTTGATCAGAGGTTGCCGGATATAGAATTCAGCAATCTGATTGGCTGAGACCATGTCTTCCCAATCCCACCGTTCCAAATAGGTTACATCTGGTAAGATAAGATCGGCATACTGTGAAGATTCATCATAGGTAATGGTCGATGTAATCAGGAAGGGCATAATGCTTTCGTCCTGCAGGATCGACGACCACTCTTTGTTGTCACCATTGATGAAGGCTGGGTTATAACAACTCCACCAATAAACCTTGGGACGACCAGCGTGGCCATCTTTAATCACAGGGCCGACCTGGTGCGAAACGTGATGGGTCGGAAAAGCTGCTTCACCTTTAAAACCATCTTTAATATGTAGTCCTTTGTGAATTTTGGCTGCGGGTGTTGAAGGGGCGCTCCAACCGGCACCAACACCCATGACACGCCCGCCTGGGGTATCCAGATTGTTGGTGATAGCGGCAAGCAACATTGCGGCACGTTCCTGATCTGCACCATGGAAATGCATAACTGTACCACGATACGTCACCAGACAAGCTGACTTGGCCTTGGCAAAGCCACGGGCAATTTCCGCAATCTTGGCGGCCGGAACACCACTTCTGCTTTCTGCAAATGCCGGTGTGAACTCGGCGACCTCAGCCTTGATGGCCGCGATCTTCTGATCCGTCGTAGCATGGTGATCAGCTGATACACGCATGTACTTGAAATGATCTTCCCGGAACAATCCCTCATTCATAATGACGTTGATCATAGCTAACATGACCAAACCATCATTACCGGGATTAATGGGAACCCACTCCGTTGACTTTGCAGCTGTGTTAGAAAGCCGGACATCAAAGGTGTAGAGCGGCACGCCGCGATCGACCATAGCGCGGATTAAACGCTGCGATGTAGGAATGTGATTTGTATGGGTTTCGAACTGGTTAGAGCCGAAGTTCACGACATAATCGGTTTTGTCATAATCCCAGTTATCATACATACCACCCCACAGGCTCTCCTGACCAACCCATTTGGCAGCTTCACACACTGATGTGTGATTACCAATGGTTTTGGTGCCATAAGCCCCCATGAAGTCATACATGGTGGCCGCCTGTGACGCTTTGTGGCGACCGTACTGATACATAAACAATTCAGGCGTTCCGGCATCACGCAAGGGCTTCAACTTGGATGCAACCAGATCAAGGGCTGCGTCCCAAGAAATTTTTTTCCATTTATGCTCACCGCGTTTACCGACACGTTGTAGCGGGTGCAGGATACGATCCGGGAAGTAAACCTGGTTAACACCAGCCTGACCCTTGGCGCATAACTTGCCAAGCGTTCTGATCGAACCAGGATGGCCTTCCAGTTTCTTAAGCCGGCCATCTTCAACATAACCCATCATGGAATCGCGGGTTACACATTGCCAACAGGCCGTTGGAATAGCTTTGCGTTCTTTTCCTGTTACGGGCGAGAAATCACGGCCACCGTTTTCAAAGGTAACGTTTCCGGCCAAGGCTTTTTTTGAAGTGCCGACACCCGCCGCCAAAGCGGCTCCACTGGCGCCAGCAAGTGACATAAAGTTTCGGCGATTTAATTTACTCATTTTCATCTTCCTTATCTAAATGCTGGTTCTATGGAATCAGGTCCACATAGTGGTCCAATTTACCCTTTGTACGTTTCTTGTAGATCTTGCCGAGCATATTGTCGGGGTCGATATAGAAAACGTGTGGGTCTGTTCCTTCTTCTGGGAGAAGAACGTTCTTGGCCAGGTCATGTTCCTTAACCAGCATAGCGACTTCACTCGTCGGATCATTCAGATCACCAAAGATACGAGCGCGCCCCTGGCAGGTATTTACACAGGAAGGATCGATGCCATTGGCAACGCGTTCCTTGCACATATCACATTTATCAGCGGCCTGATTTTCAGGTTTCTTGCCAGCTTTGACAAAGGGGTTAAATGAACGAACACCATAAGGGCAGGCATCAATACACTTACCGCAACCGATACATTGTTCTGCATCAATAAGGACCAGACCATCTGGCCTCTTATATGTCGCACCACCACGATACCGAATTTTGCCACCATCGGGTGTTTCAAATGTCATGCGTTTTCCGGGATATTCAGGACAGACTTTAACGCAGGGAGGAACACCATCTTCCTTATTGCCTTCACAGTGATTACACATGATTGGCAAGAAGCCTTTTTTCGTATTGGGGAACGTGCCAACTGTTTTTTCCTGTACCACGGTTCTGAAACGGCCTAATGAAACATCGTTTTCGGCCTTACAGGCAACGGTGCAGGCCCTACAGCCTATGCATCGCCTCAGATCCATGACCATTGCCCATCTTGGTGCGGTACCGGCTGCCTCGGCAACTTCGGTTCCTGTGGCAAGCGCTGCGGCCCCCGCCACTACCGTACCCGCGCCCTTAAGGACTTCGCGACGGCCAGTTTTTGAATTATCTATTTTATTCATCGTCTCACTCTCCTTTTCATCGTGGCTTCCTCCATTATGTGTCGATATTTGATCCTGTTCCCTCAGAGGTCTTTGCCCCTTTTTTCTCAATTGCCTTCGTTCAACAAATCGATGGCCTCTTCAAAATTTCCAAATGCTTCATCCAGAATGGTGATGGCATATTTCTTGTTATGGACACCGTTACCAATGCGAACGATTTCCAGGAACTTCTGTCCGGCTGCAATCATTTCCCGCGCTTCCGACAGCTTCTCTACTGAGTCTCCTCTTTGCGTAGCGGTTTCCAGTAATTCCAGAACTTCCAGTTCAAAGTCTGTAGCGTCACTGACTTCACCGTCGAGTTGCTCAAGCCAATCCGCCAACATTTTTTTATGTTCCGGGGTATGGCAGGCTGCACACGTTTCCGGGGCGCCAGTGCGCACGGCATGTCCCTTGCTCATTTTCTTTTGAAGGTGACAGGCCATGCAGTTCGTATTGACCTTGTACATAAGGTGCGGGGAGGTACTGATACCTTCACTGACAGGGATGCCGGCAAGAAGAATCTTCTGATATTTATGCTGATCCTGATGGCATAGCGTGCAATCCTTGCGAACGAATTCCAGATGATCTGTGCGGTTCTCATGTTCAATGACGCTATGACAATCGAAACAATCAGCTGTGCTTTTGCCGACATGCTCATCGTGCATCAATTTACCATCGCTGGCCTTGGCAAGTAATTCATCGCTACGATTATGACATGTCAGGCACCCGTTCGAGACAACGTTCCCGGTGTTAATTTCTCCATGGCCCCTGACAATTTCAAAATGACAGCCCTCACAAGCCGCACCGGATTCCTGAATGGTTTGATGGGTGATTGCCTTAACCTTGGAATCATCCGCGCTGAGCTGCCCCTGCAGGGAATTTGTCGGAATGACATGGCAGATATCACACTTCGAGGCACCTTCGTTGAAATTGATCGTCGCTCTTTGCGCAAAGCTGATTTTTTCCACTTCGGCATCACCGATTGTCACTTTTGTCAGGATAGCCTTATCAAGGGTTGGCTTTTCCAGTTTCAAGTGACAAAGAAAACAAATATCTTTCGGGACTTCAAAATGCTTCTCTGCAGTCACTTTAAAGTGGCAAGTGTCGCATGTCAGTTTCTGCCCTTCGAGGGCTTTGTCCGTAAAGTGAGCTTTGTGCTTGAAGCGAATTTTCTCAGTAAACTTAATTTCCTTGTCCTGCAACGTCTCAATGGAATGGCAGCCGGATTGAAGACAGGCACCATCCTTGATAACCGGGCGAATTGGCAACGGGGCATCGGGATTGTACAGATACGCTGCGAGATGACGCAGGCCTTCCAACTTGGCCTTAACGCCATGTTTTTCACCTGGCAGGAAATGACATTCGATACATTCGGCCTGTGTGCCATTTTCATTTTGGCTGGCATGGTGCTTGTTGTTTTTCCATGCAGCAAATTGTTCACTCATGGTGTGGCAGGAACCACCACAAAATTCTGAACGAGATGTATAGACTTCCTGAACGAACCATAATCCTGACAGGGCAACAAGGATAATTGCAATACCAGCGATTACAGAACCAAACGTAAGCGTAAACCCTATCTTCAAGCGACCAGCCCCTGTTTAACTTTATTTAGCCCAATTCCAGCGCACGCGTACAAGGCCGGAGGACTCTGTTTTTCGGGGTTTAATAAGCAGTTTTCATGCCATAATCAGTAGAACCTTGTTATTGCTCAATTCTTGTAAAGTTTCCCAAGCAGTACCTGTGGATAACCAGCATCTGTCGTTACCCGTTGGTAACATCTAAACCAAGTCAGTAACCGGGCTGATAAACATTTAATGAATCAATGGGTTATAGCAGGTTGTTAGATAAGCCGTGTTACCAAAAGGTAACATCTAAAAGAAACCATTCTGACATATCAGCTTAAAACCAACCCCTGCAACAATGCGAGAGGTTGCAGTTTTAAAAGAATGTGTTGATACTTCCATCAGTGGGACAATACGAACGCTATATCGGGCGGCTATAAGCCAAAGAACAGGGTAAGGACCGTATCGTTAAAAGTCCTGAAATTTTCTATCAGGAGACTTCTTTGAATAAATCCTGGTTAACAGCTATCTGGCTATCCGTATTGCTGTGTATCAGCATGGGGCATAACACACGCGCCGAGAGTCTGGAGACCGCAGAGGCCGTTGAGCCTATCCGGTTTGGCCTGACAGCCGTCGTCGTTCGCGAGAACCTTCGCTTCCTTGATCAATGGGCGCATTACCTCAGCAAAAAAATGAGCCAACCGGTCGAGTTTGTGCGACGCCGTTCTTACCGGGAAGTCATGGACTTGCTGGTATCCGGCAGTTTGGATTTTGCCTGGATTTGTGGTTTCCCCTATGTGCAGAACCGCGATCCGGAATTTATAAAATTGATCTCAATTCCCGTTTACCGCGGAAACCCACTCTACCACTCATTTATCATCGTTCATAAAGACAGTCCCTACCAAACACTTGATGATCTGCAGGATAAAGTATTCGCATACTCCGATCCGGATTCCAATTCCGGGTACCTGTATCCGCAATATTTGCTTGCCGAAAAAGGAACCAATAAAGAGGCCTTCTTCCGACAAACCTTCTTTACATTTAACCATGCAGAAACTGTCGAGGCTGTAGCAGAGCGTTTTGCCGATGGTGGTGCGGTTGACTCTTATATCTGGGAGTATCTGCAAGAATTCAGCCCTGAGCTGGCGACCAAGACCCGTGTTATCAAACAATCACCAGCCTTCGGGTTCCCGCCATTGGTTGCTCGCCTCGGTGTTGATTTTGAAACTGTTTGGCAGATGAAAAACATTATCACCGGAATGGATAAAGACCCCGATGGGCGTAAGTTTCTTGAAGGCCTGAAGCTGGATGGTTTCGGTGACCCAAGACCAGACCTTTTTGATAACATCCGTGAGATGGTTGCTTCTGTTCGGGCTGCCCAACCAGGCGGAGGCCCTGTTACATATGGAACGGAAGTCAACACAGGCATCACCGAATGACGAGACCCTATTTCCCGCCCAAAGGATTATCCGTCAAGTTTGCCCTGACGATTACTGCTGTTGTTGCTGGTGTGGCCTTTACCATTGGCGCCGTCATTGTCACTCTGGATTGGCAAAGATATCAAACAGAATTGGAAAGCAAAGCATTGTTGCTGGCCCATTCTGTTGCTGTAACAGCCCCGGATGATATCTTGCAAAATGATTCTTGGTCGCTTTACAAAAGCCTTAAAAACATGGCGAACGATGCGTCGGATGGAATGCAGGACACCAAGATCCTGACAGGCATGATACAAGACCCGGACGGTAATGTTCTTGCCCACCTGAACCCCGGCAATAATCCATTGGGTATGCCTCTTATACATTCAGGGGAGGTGGAAACGCGTTTCTTTACAGCCTCCAAAGAGGTTCGCGTACCAACCATTTTGAACACTGATATTAGTGTAAAAGGATTCCTTGAAGCTGTTGCACCAATTTATTCTGATGGAAAATTACTGGGTGTCGTACGTGTTCGGCTTTCCTATAAAGAGCTGTACCAGAAAGCTCAACGGTCTTCTTTTGTCATCATTGGAATGACACTCGCTCTGGTGGCCCTTGGCAGTTTTCTTGGCACTATGATTTCCAGAAGAATAACCAAACCACTTACAGCCATGACAGAAGGCATTGAGGCTGTCAGCAGTGGAGAACTTTCAGATATTAAACCTATCCCTGTTAATTTTGATGATGAATTGGGAGTCCTTGCCAATGCCTTTAACAAAATGGCCAAAGAAATGGTCGAAAAAAAGTCATTGGAAGAGCAAATTGCCGTTAGTGAAAAACTGGTTGCACTCGGCAGAATAAGTGCTGGTGTCGCCCATGAAGTCAATAACCCCCTGGCGGGCCTGATGAATTGCATCGACACCCTGAAAAAACACCCCGATGATCCGGAACTGGTCGAACGATATCTTCCACTGCTCGACAAAGGCTTGAACAGAATTAAGAATATTGTTGAAAGTCTTTTGATCGAACTTCGCACGGAAGAAGCCCATGGCACAGATAACTCATCTTCTCTTGAAGACCTGCGCGATATTGTTGTCTCGGAAATCAATGATCGCGATATTATCCTGAATTGGGATAACACGTTAGGGGAACAAGTATTGATTAACAGGCGTCGTGTTCAACAGATAGTTCTCAATCTTTTAAAAAATTCAATTCAGGCCCTTCCTGATAAAGGCGTTGTATCCTTTAGCACGCGACAGAATAGCGATACTATTATTTTGGTTGTAACAGACGACGGGCCGGGCATTCCGGCGCAATACAAATCTCAACTTTTTGATCCTTTTTTCACTACAAAAATCAATGGCACCGGGCTTGGGCTTTGGATCGTCTACCGACTGGCCGAAAGCATGCAAGGCGTTATTGAGGTTGAAAGTGAGGTTGGAATGGGCACGCAGTTTAAAGTAACCCTGCCTTTGATTGAATTGAGCACATAACACCATGTCAGAACTTCTGGACCCCGGTTATAATCCCGAGATTGATATCTCCGATCTGTGTGTGCTTATTATAGAAGACGATGGAATCATGCGTCTTTCCCTTGAGGACAGATTACGGCTTGAAGGAATTTCTGTCAGAGTAGCCTGCGATGTCGCCGGAGCCCACCTTCAACTTGAAAAAGGCAATGTCGATATGATCGTCAGCGACATTCGCCTGCCGGATGGATCCGGCGCTGACTTGTTTCATATTATTTCCCATCATTACCCCGGCATACCTGTTATCTTAATGACAGCGTTCGGAGAGGTTGCCGACGCGGTTGCCCTGGTCAAAGCCGGTGCTCTTGATTATCTCACTAAACCGTTTGATCTTCAGGAATTTATTGAAAAAATCCAACGAAACCTTTCACGAATTCAAGACCAGAACCTGTCTGCCGATTCCCTTGGCATGGATGGAAAAACATTCCGCCCAGGTAGTGGTGTGCTCGGCAAGAGTGCTTCCATGCGGCGCATTGAGCGTCTTGTCGCCCGCCTGGCAACAGTCGATAGTTCTGTTTTAATTACAGGTGAATCCGGCGTAGGCAAGGAAGTGGTCGCATCACTCCTTCATCATAACAGCCGTAGGGTTGATAGGCCCTATATCAAGGTGAACTGTGCGGCTTTGCCGCAAAACCTGATTGAAAGCGAACTTTTTGGTCATGAAAAAGGTGCATTCTCAGGGGCAACCCAGCGTCACATTGGCAGATTTGAGCGAGCCAATACAGGCTCTATCTTTCTTGATGAAATTGCAGAAATTCCTGCGGAAACCCAGATCAAATTATTAAGGGTTCTGCAAGAACAGGTGGTGGACAGGGTTGGGGGAACCGAGTCAATTCCATTGAATGTTCGCATTATTGCAGCAACGCAAGTCGAGCTGGATGAAGCTGTCAAAGACGGTCGTTTCCGCTCTGACCTCTACTGGCGGCTTAACGTCATCAACGTCCATATTCCGCCACTGCGCGACAGACAAGAAGATATTTTATATCTTGCTCGTATGTTCGTTGACCACCACGCGAGCGAAATGCGTCTTCACAATAAAAAACTTTCTGCAGAAGCAGAAGCTACGCTTCTGTCCATGCCTTTTCCGGGAAATGTGCGTGA
This sequence comes from Rhodospirillales bacterium, assembly GCA_018664265.1. Lineage (GTDB taxonomy): Bacteria > Pseudomonadota > Alphaproteobacteria > Rhodospirillales > Casp-alpha2 > JABJOR01. The sequence continues at coordinate 527 of JABJOR010000212.1, read as the reverse complement.
ACTTCGTAACATTCTTGAGCGTGCCGTAGCCTTAAGCGACGGTCCACGAATTGTCCCGCATGATCTGATGCCACTTGATGAAGATCGCTCTGAACTTACGGCTTCTCAAACTCTGAAGGATTCCGTTGAAAGTGCTGAGCGCACCGCCATCAATCATGCCTTAATCCAATGTGATTGGGCTATCGGCCATGCTGCTGATGAACTGGGTATTTCGCGCAAGAGCCTATGGGAAAAAATGAAACGCTACGGGATTGAAAAAGAATAATTCTAATCCGTCGTGTGAATCTGCATATGCCGAGTTTTGATTACAAGCAGGTCAAATATTGCCTTTCAAATTAGTGACTTTCTTACGATAGGCAGACATGATCAATTATACCTCTGATTGCCCGCTAAGGGTCCAGACTGTGTAAAAACGTGAATATTAATAGAGCTTTGCAATAACTCTGATAGAATCACTTCATCACTTTGGTGGAGAGTCTCATGAAGCGTTTTGTTGAAGGTGAAGATCGCAGCCAAAGCACATTGTT
>JABJOR010000211.1 GCA_018664265.1 Rhodospirillales bacterium | reverse complement strand
TAGAGCCATTTTGCAGCTCAACAAGTTGGCGCACTAAATGTAAACCAACACCTGTCCCTTGTATCCCTTTTGCAGAGGCTGCCCGGAAATACAAACGAAACAAATCCTTCATATCAGCCTGACCAATTCCCACGCCGAAATCACGTACAGAAATATATACATCTGTTGCAGTTGAAACACCTTTAACTTCAAGCTTCCCCGTACCGGATGAATATTTAATTGCATTGGAGAGAAGGTTTGAAAAAATATGATCAATCGCATCTGGAATTGCTTCAATCGATTCAGGAAAGTCCAGAAGGTTAATTTCTATATGAATATCATCAGTCATTATTTTTTGGCGATGACAAATTTCAGAAATAATTTCCCGCAAATTACAATCAGCAAAATTTACTTCCATCATACCCTTTTGAACTCTCGAGGAGGTCAAAAAATTATCAATCTGATTAAGCATTCGTGACACAGATGCTCTAATATTTTCAATATATGTCATGGCATCATCATGTTTAATGCTTTGCCATTTTTTCCCTAATCGCCTAGCCGATCCATCTACAATTGCAAGGGCAGTTCGAAACTCATGTGATAATGTCGTAACAAACTGTCGCTGTAGATCATTGTTTTCTTTCTCAATCTCCAGAGCCATTTCCAGTTGCTCATTCTTTTCGGAAATTTCATGGCTTTGCTCTCTGACAAGCGAAGCCAGATCGGCTTGATATTTATTAATTTCGGCTTCTATGTGCCTTTGTTCTGTAATATCTTCAAAAGATGTAATGATTTCGCGCCAGTCACCCTCATGCCCTTCAATCAATCTTGAAGTGCACCGTAGTTCCATACGACTTCCGTCCATTCTGATATCATTAAATATGCTCGAATATTTTTCTTCCCCATTCCAGAAAGATGATATTTCCCGTATGTAATATTCAACCCATACATCTTGAATACGATTCTCCTGATCACTTTCATATTCAAGAAAATCTTTAATAGTTTTAGCCCGGAATATATCTGCCAACATCTTGTTTGCATCTGTTGTTCTAATTTTTTTTGACAGAGCTCTCATAATGTCCGGGTTATCAGAAATATACTGTGGGATATCTGAAACCCCACTGGTATGCATCTTATCCAGTTCCAACTTTACATCCGAGTAGTCTTCGATTGAAATTCCAACAGGAGCTTGATGGAACAAGGACTGAAACCGTCGCTCACTATCCTGCAACGCCCCCTCGGCATCCTCTGTGCCATACTTTCTTTCCTTAATCGTTTTCCCGATCATTTTCGATTACCTGAAAATTCATCCCCACCCAAGGTCAATGAATATCACATTACAGCGCCAATCTGCCAGGGGCAGAATTCAAGATCACCAATTCCGTGTTTTTCACTAAGAGACATGTTCCCGGACGCTGTTTCCAGTATCATTTGAAATATCTGCGCCCCTGTTTCTTCAGTCGTTGCTGTGCCATCGACGATGACACCACAATTGATATCCATATCATCCTGCATGCGTTCATACATTTCTGTATTTGTCGCCAGCTTAATGCTAGGTACTGGCTTACCCCCGTAAACAGACCCTCGCCCGGTTGTGAAACAGGTTAAATTTGCCCCGCCAGCGACCATGCCTGTAATAGAGGCCGGATCATACCCAGGAGTGTCCATAAAGACGAATCCCCTTGCGGTTACTTGCTCGGCATAACGATAGACATCCATCAAAGCCGTCGTGCCACCCTTGGCAGCAGCTCCCAGAGATTTTTCCAAAATAGTGGTTAACCCGCCCTTTTTGTTTCCCGGCGTAGGATTGTTATCCATTCGTGCTTGGTTGGCTGCGGTGTGCTGCTCCCACCAATGAATACGAGCGATCAGCTTTTCACCCACTTCACGCGATATTGCCCTACGGGTTAGCAAGTGCTCTGCACCATAGATTTCAGGGGTTTCAGCCAAAATAGCAGTGCCACCATTTCGCACTAATGTATCAACAGCAATACCCAGTGCCGGATTGGCTGTAATGCCGGAATAACCATCCGATCCGCCACATTCCAACGCGACCGTGAGTTCGCTGGCTGGACACGTTGAACGAGTGGCTTTATTGGCAGCAACAAGCATTGCTTCCACACGTTCGATACCAGCACTTACCGTTGATGCTGTGCCACCACACTCCTGGATGACCAAGGAATGCAAAGTATCTGATTTTTGCAGATCATAACTTTCCAACATGCCGTCAATCTGGGCGACTTCGCAACCCAAGCCAACGATCAAGACACCCGCAAAATTAGGATGGCGAGCATACCCAACCAAAGCTCGCTCCAGATTGCCATGCGTCTCCCCATCAAGCGGCATGCAGCAACCTGTTTGATGAGGAAGAGCAACAACACCATCAACATTGGGCCATGTTTCCATAGCATGTTTGTCAAAGTGATCCGCTATCAATCTGGCAACGGAATCTGAACAATTCACACTCGCCAGTATGCCTATGTAATTTCGAGTGCCCACCCTGCCATTATCTCGGACATATCCTTGAAATGTGTCACGGTCTTTCTCAGGCACATAATTCGTTAGCTGAACCGCTTCGCCATAAGCATAATCACGGGCAAAATCACCAAATTCAGCATTATGAGAATGAACATGTTGACCGGCTTTTATATTATTTGTCGCAAATCCTATTATCTGGTCATATTTGCGAACAGCTTGCCCTTTTCCAATATCCACAGTGGCAATTTTATGCCCCCTTGGAACATCTTGAAGAACTTTGATTTTTTCAGAAGAGATCATTTGATCACAGATCAGTGAAATACGCGCGACCACGACGTTATCATCGTTATTTAGCCGGATAGTTTCCGAGATTATACTCAATTGAGATGAGGCGCTCACTGTCGTTTCCTGTTCGATCACACTAAGTTGCTAGGGTGAGTATAATGCACACACAATCTGGCCCTGCCCAGCCCCTTTCCGTAATTCTATGCATGAGTTAATGTCTGAAGATGTCCAACTTCCAAAACCATACTTGCCCGCTTTGCAGCCAATCGAATACTTCTCTTTATCACCAAGATAAGGTGCGCAGTTATTTAAGCTGTGAAACCTGTAATTTGGTTTTTGTACCTACGGCTCAACATATTTCTACATCAAGAGAAAATGCCTATTACGACCTTCACGACAACCAACCAGACGATTCTGGTTACAGGGACTTTCTTGAGCGCTTGTTTATACCGTTGAACCAGAGGTTGGCGCCAAATTCGCGCGGGCTTGATTTTGGGAGTGGCCCAGGCCCAACACTTTCAATCATGTTTGAGGAAGCTGGGCATTCGGTTGCCATCTATGATCCCTACTATGCTTCTGACATAGATGTTTTGTCTGCACAGTATGATTTCATAACCATGAGCGAGGTTATTGAACATCTAGCAGAACCCGGTAAAGAAATGGATCGTTTGTGGAATTGTCTCAACTCGGGCGGCTGGCTCGGCATTATGACGAAACGTATTAAAGATCAAGAAGCTTTCAAATCTTGGCACTACATTACGGACCCAACTCACATCAGCTATTTTTCTGAAGCCACGTTTGGTTGGTTATTGAATCATTTTTCAATAAAAGGAGCACAGGCAACCCTGACCATTACAGGAAATGATGTTGTGCTTATCAAAAAGGGTTAGATATCATAGCTATCATTTAAGCTAAAAACATACCCGGCCCCACGCACAGTTTTGATAATTTCAGGCTTGGCAGGATCTTTCTCAATCTTGCGTCTGAGGCGTGTAATACGAATATCGATACTCCGATCATATGGGTCCCAGTCCCGATTATGAGCAAGGTCCAGCAAACGGTCACGGCTTAATACCCGGTTAGGGTTTTGAGCAAAGGTTTTAAGCAAATCGAATTCCATAGAAGTTATGGTGATTTCCTCACCATCAGGGCCATTCAGGGTATGAGCTTCAAGGCTCAACATACAATCCCCAAAAGCAATTGCGTCCTCTGTTGTTTCATTGCTTTTTTTCCTGGATGAATTTAGGCGACGCAAAACAGCCTTTATGCGCGCATGAAGTTCTCGCAGATCAAAAGGTTTAGAGATGTAATCATCTGCGCCGATTTCCAAGCCTACTATTCGATCTACTGTTTCACTTGAGGCCGTCAAGAAAATGATACCAACATCTTTAGTTTCACGCAGGAATCGAGCAAGTGATAGTCCATCCTCTCCAGGCATATTGACATCAAGCAAGGCCAAGTCGAACTCACTGCGCTCTACAAGTTGGCGGAAATCCTTGCCATCTGCGGCACACGAAACCCGGTAGCCTTTTAGCTCCAGATAATCCTGAATTGTTTCACGGATATCAGGTTCATCATCTACAACAGCAATATGACCAAGCATACTCATTCCCTGACAGTCTCCGTCTATTTTCTCACGAATCAGTTAATAATCACTCTAACCTATTTTTATACAGGAATATAGCAGTTCAGAATCATGATTATGTCTCTGGAAGAGCACGAATAATTTCATCAATAATCCCACGCACATCTGCAGGAGTAATTGGTTTCTCCAATGATGGACGACCACAACTTGTCAGAAACGTTGCAACCTTGGGACTCATGGTATCCCCCGTAATAAAGGCAATACGGTCTGCCAGCATAGGAAATCGCTCACACAACACATTATAAAAGTTCGGACCATCCAGCTCGGGCATTCGCATATCACTTAAAATAATATCAAATGTATCATTGGATAAATATGTAAGCGCTCGGTGGCCATTTTCTGCTGTTACAACTCTGTGACCATCCGTTGAAAGAATTTCAGATAGTATCTCTGTTACATCTTTCTCATCATCAACAACTAAAATTGATAATCCGTTCGTTTCTTCAATTCCTTCATCAGTCAATGACATTCTCTCGGAGCCAGGTGTACCCGCCGGAATATGCACAATAAAGCTAGTGCCTGTTTCAGCAGTACTTTCAACATTGATTCTGCCCCCATGGAATTCCATGATTCTATGGCAAAATGCCAAACCAATTCCGGTACCAGACCCCACATCTTTTGTTGTGAAGAAAGGCTCAAATATTCTTGACTGGATGTCTTTCTCAATCCCTGAACCCGTGTCCCGGACTTTTATAACCACTTCATTATCTTTGGGGCGGAAACTAGATGAAATATGTATACGTTTTTCACCAGATGTATTTTCCAAAGCGTGCTGTGCATTTACAATCAGATTGGTAATAACCTGATTAATCTGATCAGGATCACCCCATACAGTTGGAAGGTTATGTCCTATCCATGTAGATATCTCAATGTCGGCATCTCGAATACCATAAGCCGTTATTTCCAAGGCAGACTCGATAACATCATTAATCTGCATGTTTCGTCGATTGAGTGGTTGCTGACGGGCCATAGCCAGGAAAGTTTTGACGATACGGGCACACCTTTCTGCTGCATTTCCAATTTTCTTGGCGCGCTTTGTAATACGCTCATCCGTGGTTGTTTCCTGTAACAGTAATGCTTGCCCCACAAGAACCGATAACGGGTTGTTTAACTCATGTGCGACGCCAGCTAATAATTCACCAAGGGCACTTAATTTTTCACTTTGGTGGAGAGCCTCTCGTTGGCGCGTCAGCTCAACCTCCATTGCAAGATTATCTGTAATATCCCACGCGCTCGAAACAATACATTTGACGCCCTGAAAATCTAATGTGCATGCTGACACTCTGCCCCAGAATTCAACACCATCATCCATTCTTCGCAACTTGAATTTCATCGCATCAACGAACCCATATTTATCAAGATGCTCTGTATAAACGGCACGATCTTCCGGGTTCGCATATATGTCCACTGAATATGCATCCTGGGTTAAATGGGCTCTTCCAAATAATTTTTTTGATAACGGGCTTTCATAAAACACCATTCCATCCACAAACCTAGTCATGGCAATTGGCAAGGGAAAGGCTTCAACAATACGGTGGATCATGGCTCCACTTTCTCGTATGGCGGCTTCAGCTTGTTTTTGTCTTGTGATATCAGTCCGAAGCGTTACATAACCACCATCTGAAGTGCTTGTCCGGACAATTAACCACCACCGCCCATCTTTCATTTTTGCTTCAACAGGTTCGTCACGAGATGTCTCCATACGTCCTTCAATATAAGGAATGTCCTCAGCTCCCCCACTGAGCACTTGTCCATCGAAGCTGTG
>JABJOR010000210.1 GCA_018664265.1 Rhodospirillales bacterium | reverse complement strand
GGTCTGATTTTGAATTTCTGGATCTGTCAGCAAAAGTTATCCCCCATCTTGTTGTTGTCGATATTCTGAATGACCCTTTTGATTTTTATTACCGATTCTGGGGAACGTGGCACGCAAACTTTCATGCTTATGATTTTACAGGAAAAACCGCCTCAGAACTTAGGCCCGTTGAATATAGAGATATAATACTCGACCAATACAAAGAAGCAGCGATCACTAAAGAACCAATATTATTTATGCAGCAAATCCCCTTAAAAGCGGGTCTTTGGGTGCATACTGAATTGTTAAGATTACCGTTTTCTGATGATGGCGAAAACAATAGCAAGATCATTTCAATTGAAATGGCTCGTGATAGTTTTGAAAATATCCAAGAATTCTTCGCCGAAGAACATGAAGGTGATGATTAATTTCTAACAATATTTTTTTTGAAATTTGGCAAGTTCTCTAGGCGATTTTATGTGAAATATTCCTCGACCGTTCTTGTGTTTATTGATTGTATTCATGAGCTTTGGGCGTGTCTCAAAATGAAGTTGCCATATCAATTTATATAATTTGAATGTTACTGATAGCATCGGGCAACCTATTGGACCATCGGGGCGGCCAAAGATTATAGATTTGATTTGCCTTTTTGTTGCCCACCAAAAATGCACCCACAACGGGTGGTCGACAAAGATAATCGTATCGGCGGCAGCCATTCTTTGGGTGATGGAATTCCATGGGCCAAAACCGTCGATAATCCATTTTTCCGATTTTAGAAAATTCTCATGCAGGAGGGTATATTCTGCCTCGGGTGTTTCAATCCAACCTGGCTGCCACTGAATATTATCAATTGGATGGTGCGGCAGACTCAGTGCAGTGCTTAATGCTCTGCATAGAGTTGATTTCCCGCCACCTGCATTCCCGATCACCATAATTCTTGTCATGGCACTGTCATAACATAATTATGAATTCAGATACTTTAAATTTTTTGTTTTGCCTGATTTAATTCAGTTTCTAACTGGCCAACAATCTCGTTAATAGAGGGCGCGTTGTGGATCGTACCGATACCATGGCCAGCGCTCCAGATGTCGAGCCAGGCCTTGGGGCCAGTATCTTTTTTCAGGTCCGCTTCGTCTTTTGCAAGATCCAGATGCTTGGCATCTATATTTGCAAGACTGGCCAAATCAATACCGTTGCTGGTGATGCTGGGAGTCATGTAGTTGGCAGGGATACCAGTAAAGGCCGACGAGTAGACTATATCTTTTGCCGAGCAATCCAGGATCATTTGTTTGTAATCATCCGAAACATTGGCCTCAAATGAAGCGATGAATCGCGTTCCCATGTAGGCGAAGTCTGCACCAAGTGCGCGTGCCGCCAGAATTCCGGCTCCTGTAGAAATTGATCCTGAAAGTGCCAGAGGACCATCAAAAATTTCCCGAATCTCGGTGATCAGGGCAAACGGATTGATTTGCCCTGCATGGCCACCAGCACCACACGTCACGGCGATTAAGCCATCGACACCTTGTTCCAGTGCTTTTTCCGCATGGCGAAGGCTGACCACATCATGAATAACCACCCCGCCGTAACCATGAACGGCTTTTATGATGTCTGCGGGGGGGCGCAGGGACGTGATGATGATAGGAACTTGTTGCTCGACACAGACGTCCATGTCGTGGTGCAGTCTGTCGTTTGTCTTGTGGCATATCTGATTAACGGCGAAGGGGGCAATATAACAATCCGGATTGGTTTGTTTATGCACCCTCAGAGCATCCTTAATCTTCGTGATCCAGTTCTTTAGTGTACTTTTCGGTCGGGCATTCAGGGCCGGGAAAGAACCAACAATTCCTGCCTTGCATTGTTCTATAACCAACGCCGGGTTAGAGACAATATACAAGGGTGCTCCGATGACGGGGATACGCAGGTCTTGTTTGAGGGCGCTAAGAATGCTCACGGGTATTCATCCTGATGAAGTGTTTCGTCTGAATGGCGATTAGCAAACTATATAGAGTATTACCAGCCTAATCCCTGAAAATTGTGTTTTCATAATGCGCTGATACTGCAATGGGGGTATTGTTCATAAAGACGGAGCAGGGCTCCATAGAACATTAAATTTTATCTTAAAACAGGAATATACGAATGTCTGATGGGAAAAATCTTGGGGTAGACGGTAAGCGTCTTTGGAATAGCCTGATGGAAATGGCTAAAATCGGGGCAACGGAAAAAGGTGGAAACTGTCGTTTGGCTTTAACCGATCTGGACAAGGAAGGCCGCGATTTGTTTGTCCAGTGGTGCCGCGATGCCGGCTGCTCCATCAAAATTGACAAGATGGGCAATATCTTTGCCCGCCGGGAAGGCCGTAATAATGATCTCCCCCCCGTCATGACAGGAAGCCATCTGGATACTCAGCCCACGGGCGGGCGGTTCGATGGTGTGTATGGCGTGCTTGCAGGGCTGGAAGTTATTCGTTCGCTCAATGATCTGGGATATGAAACCGAACATCCAATTGAAGCCGCCGTCTGGACCAATGAAGAAGGCTCACGCTTTGCCCCTGCCATGGTGGCATCAGGTGTGTTTGCCGGGGTCTTTGATCTGGAATATGGCCTGTCGAGGGTTGATGCAGATGGCAAGACCATTGGTGAAGAACTGGAACGGATCGGCTACGCTGGGCCGGAAGACGTTGGCAAACGTGATATTCATGCGTTCTTCGAAGTTCATATCGAACAAGGCCCTATTTTAGAAGTGGAAGATAAAACCATTGGTGTTGTGACCGACGCGCAAGGCTTGCGCTGGTTTGATCTGGCGGTAACAGGCGTGGAATCACACGCTGGACCAACACCCATGATCCGGCGCAAGGATGCCATGGTCGGGGCTGCACGTATTGTTGATATGGTCAATCAGGTCGCGCTGGAT
>JABJOR010000209.1 GCA_018664265.1 Rhodospirillales bacterium | reverse complement strand
CCATCATCACTGGTATAGGTCGCCCGGCCTGAAACGAAATAACACAACTCGTCGCTGGGAATGCTCAACCGCCAGGTTCCTGGTGTGCATATCCACATGGCAGATTCAGATGAAGCATCCTCATTGGCCCACAGCAGAACTCCGCTTGAATGGGACTGCCCTTCGAGCATATCCGGCTGATCGCCCCAATCTTCCAGATCATGGCTGATTGTTGTGGCGTTTTTTATATGTGGTGCCGATGAATTAAGAGTGTCGTGCGCCATTAACTATTGTCCTTCAATAATTGGTCCAGCAATCCAGCGGCTCTTTCCGGGCCATTGAATTGTTTCATGTGTTTTGATGTGGAGGCCATTTTTGCCTGTATGGCTTCATCGTTCAGACAAGCTTCGATCTTGGAAATCAGTTCTTCCGGTTCCCAATTAGAGCGATGCATTTTGAAGCCATGACCTGTTTCCTGAACACGGGTTGCATTATCATGACCATCCCAAACATAAGGCATGATGATGGCAGGTTTACCAAAATACAGACATTCGGTGAACGTATTGTTGCCACCGTGGTGGATAACCATATCCATTTGATCAATAACAGTTGGTTGCGGGAACCAGTTACTGATTTTAACGTTCGGAGGCAAGTCGGTATAGGCGTCCATATAGTCACCGACATTTACCAAAACGCGATATGGCTGTTTGCCCAGTTCGTTGATAATGCGATTAAGCAAATCGGTATCACCACATCCAAGGCTGCCAAAACTCAGGTAGATTAATTTTCCATCGTTATGGGCATCAAACGTTGGAATTTCGTAGTCAGCCTCAGCGCGAACACACCCTTCAAGATGCTGGAATTTCTTAGGATCCAGAGGAATGCTACGGTTGAACTTTACAGGTTCCGGATAGAGCAGCAAATTCAGATACGGTGAATCTTCACAGAACTGACCAATCGGATACGGGTCTATTCCACAACTTTTTAAATGTTCGTTAAATTCTGCATGGATTGGGGCAATGACTTCATTGAATTTATCACGATAAGCCTGTTGTGCTTCGAAATCATTTTCCCCACAGCCAGATAGGTGCGGTGGAATTTTTGGGTCGGTAACTTCGTTCTCACTACACGATACAATCCGCACCCAGGGAACGCCGTATTGCTTACAAGCCGGGAACAGGATGACGTTATCAACACAGATCAAATCAGGCTTTACCTTATCAAGAATACCAGGGAGATCTTTCTCGGCCCAAACGGAGGTGTTGACTATGTTTTCCCAACATTCTTTTACATAGTTGTCGATCTGGTCATATGGGGACAATGCAAAATTTGGAATGTGGCCATCAATAAAGTCCGTCCAATATTTCGCCATTTCTTCCGGTGGCATTGGTTCTGACATATTGACGGCATGCTCTTCGAAGCCATAACCGGAATAAACACCGGATAGCCCCGGATCCGTCAGAAAGACCTCCTTGTGCCCCAATTTTTCACAAGCTTGTGCGATCCCGACAGAATTCAATGCCGGTCCGTAACATGCCTCTGGAAAAAACGCGATTGTTTTACCTATACTCATCTCAAAATCCTCCCTGAGTGGCTATTATTTGTTACCACACACCTAACACATATGTTTATTATTACCCATACAATTTCATTATAGTGTTCCCTAAGCTCCGTATATATCACCTAAGGTATATAGAGTGACTCTTTATTTTTTGATAGTTCAGGGACGGGCTTATTTTTCCATTCAAACAACAAGGATACAATAGACATGGCTAAACGAACATCAACGCTCGGACCAACACTTCTCGCGCTCGGCGCGGAAATGGGCGAATGGAATAACATGGATGTCGCGTTTGGCTTTCCCTGGGATATGAATCTTGAGCATGACGCAATTCGTGAAACCGTTGGCATGTGGGATACCTCTGCACTAACAAAAATTCAGGTCCATGGACCAGACGCTCTGGCGGCTATGGACTATCTGGTCACCCGCGATATGTCCAAGATCTATGTTGGAAAATCAGCCTATTGCCCGATCCTGAAAGACAATGGCCACTTTTGTGATGACGGTATCGCCTTCCATGTAGAAGAAAACCACCTCCTGCTCGCTGGCAGCATCGGCCCGTCGTATGAGCTGTTACAGGAATATGTTAAGGGTAAAAATATGACAGTTGAGCTTGATGATGATCTGCACATCATCACGGTTCAGGGACCAAATTCCATAGATTTTCTTGACGAGCAAACGGAAGCCAACCTTCGTGACCTGGCATTTAGCCATCAGATACACACCAAGGTTTGTGGTGTAGACATGATGGTTTCTCGCACGGGCTATTCTGGCGAAAGAGGGTATGAGCTTTATATGCGCGACACCGAAGTTGTTGGTATCTGGGACGAGCTTATGGAAAAAGGCCAAGATTTTGGCCTTAAGCCGATTTCATTTGGTGGACTTGAAATGGTTCATATTGAAAGTGGCCTTATGGCTTATGGCGCTGAGGCAACCGAGGAAAATACACCTTGGGAAGTCAATATGGGATGGGCAGTATCTCGCAAGAAAGGCGATTTCCGAGGCAAGGAAGCCGTCTTCGCCCTTGAAGGAAAAGAGAAAGTCAAATACTTCGGTATTGTTGCAGATCATGATGATGTTGTGGAACATGGCGCCGAGCTTTCCATTAACGGAGAGGTTGTAGGCCACGTCACAACACCAGCTTATTCCAAGCGTATGGGGCAATCACAGGCGCTCGTTCATTTGACCCCGTCTGCTGCCGTAGAAGGCACGAAGCTGGATCTAAAAGGCCCAACCATTCAATGCACAGCCACAGCCACCAGCATCCCGTTTGTTGATCCTGGCAGAACAAAGCAGTTGGCGAATTAACAAACCCAATACCGCAAATTAAAAGGCGCTGGTTCCATATGGACCCAGCGCCTTTTATTTTTAGCAATCTAATTGATTACTACATTGTGCGCAGACCATGTTCTTTCATGTATTTGATCAACACGGCAGAGTGCTTGTCCAGCCAGCCTGCAACATCGCCGAACTCTTTAATTCGGGTCTTGCCGCCTTCAATGGCGACAACAGGCCAGTTGCCAACAATGACGTTATCACTACCCCAGAGCTCTTTGCCCCACCATTTCCCAGGACCATAAACATGCGGCGGGTTCGGGTTGCCTTTAAGAGCACTCAGAACCGCTTCCGATTCTATACTGCCAGCTGCTTTCGCGCCTTCAATCCATTGCAACATAATGGCCGGATATTCCCATGACACAGCAGACCAGTCATTAGGATGCTTCGCCCTGAATTTGGCATCAAAGCCGTTTGGATCGGGGAAATCAATTCCCGCTTCATTCAATTTTGGATCATCGAAAGAAGGGAAACAGTGAATGGTGCCATCGACAAATTCCTGGCTGGTTTTTTCAATGACTTCTTCATGATAATCCAGTGTAGAGCTGACGACTAAGCCCTTATAACCCTGATGATAAAGCTGCTCCATCAATGTTGTGGTGTAGAAGCTGGTTGCCATGCAGAAGATATCAGGGTCCTTGTCCAAAACGGAGCTGACGATTGGGGCGAAATCGGTGACATCAAAACCATGCAGATTAATATCAACAACTTCAATACCTGCGACTTCAAAAGCAGCCTGGAAAGTGGCTACAGCCTGCAGGCCATATTCCACGTCATTGTTGGTCACAATAACGGCCCGTTTGGCATTCGGATAAGTCCTTTTGAGGTACTCAACAATGGTTACCAAATAAAGCGGGTGGTTTTCAACAGGTGCCAGCAAATGTTCCGTATCCGGTGTAACGTCACTTGACAATAAGGTCGTGGTAAAGACTTTTTTACGCTCTCCCCAAGGCATCACAGCACCGATGGTCGCACCACCGAGCATCATGATCATGCTGACGTCATCTTCGGTTACCATTTTCTTGTAACCCTGAAGGGCTTTTTCAATATCGTAGCCATGATCATAAGAGACCATTTCAATGGCGTAGTTATCACCGCCAATATCGACACCACCTGCGGCGTTAATATCATCAGCAACAATCTGACAACCGTACAGGCCAGGCAAACCCCAAGGGGCATAATCGCCTGTCATTGGAATATTCATACCAATTTTTATTGTTTTTTGGCCGGCAGCAAACACCCGTGTTGGCAAACCTGTGCTGGCAGAAAGCGTACCAACAGCTGCTGTTGTTTGAACAAACTTACGTCTCGTAATTCCCATAACTAACTCCCTTAGATTTATAAAGATTAGATTTTTTTATTTTCGCGACAAAACCACGATATACCAATTTTACATTTTTTATAGCTGCAAAATTAATTAGTTTTAGGTCGATAGAAGATATTCTGGACAGACAATAAACTTTAAGTACCTGTCCAGATACTTTCTCGCCCCTATAGCGCCCTTCCCTAAGGCTTAACAGCTGTTACAATTGAATAAACTCCAGGCAATGGAATTTGCGTGGGAGATGTAAAGCCAGCCTCGGCAAGGAAACCTTCCGTTTCATCACCTGAAACCACGCCACCTGAGCCACCGAAGAAAACAGCGGCGACTAAACTTTCCAGTGCAATTTTCGGAGACGTTTCCGTGTAAGGACCAATTTTAAAGATATCTTGAATAATGACGATGCCGCCTGAATTCATGCTCTCAAAGGCTTTCTTCAACAAAAGTATCTGGGCATCACCAGGTTCCTGGATAAGTGCACCTGAAAACAGAACAGCATCATATCCAGAACCAAAAGAATCAGTATGATAATCACCAGCCAGAGTAGAGATTTGATCTGACATTCCGGCCTCTTTCACCAAAGATACGGCCAGCGGCAAGGCTTTTTCCTGATCAAAAAGAATACCCTTTAAATCCGGGTATTTCTTGCAAACAGCTCTGGTGTAAACACCGGAACCACACCCCACATCCAAGAATGTCTTTTTTCCGGTCAGATCAACGTTATCCAGAAGCATGTCTTCCTGCATCCTGCCACCCCATTGGTCCATGGCCAGCATGTAATGAGTCCAATAGGCTGCTTCTGCTTCTTCTGATTCGAATTCATCTTCGTGGGACATTTCCTCGCCGGAAAGCATGGCGGTGTCCACTTGATCAAAAAGAGAGCCCAAGCTTGAAAGGTAGGTAAAGGCCTCGCCATAATATGTGGGCTTGCCTTTAACAAGATACTTGTCGCTTTCTTCAGAATTTTGAAATTCATTGCCCGTCTTCACCAACAGACCTGCAGCGACGCAGGAGTTCATCATTTCTTCAGTATGCAGTGGGTTTGCACCAAGTTCTTTTGCCATCCATTCAGCGGTTTCTTTCCGACCACTCAATTTATCGCATATCCCGAGGCTAACTGCCGATTTCGCCGCACCGGCAAGCCATGAAGCCCGCGCCAGTTGCGATATCAAAGGTGGCTCACCTGTATCAGCCAGGTTTGCAAAAACATCGCCTATATTAGTCATAATTAGTCGTCTCCCTGAAAACTTTCAAAACCAATGGCATTGTGTTTATTTTTTCCTGCAATATGTCCTTGTTATTTATGTGCTAACTTTCCCTGTATTATTTGTAGCACTCCCCGAAAGAACGCAGTGCAGGCTTGTTTCAAGCCACCGGGGAAAATTTAAAGATTATTGCTTCACTCAACTTATAATTTCCCTCGCATGAGCGCCATTTTTACTCACACTCTAAAAATTATACGAGTGGGCAATGTTAGTATATATCACTTAAGGTATATAGTATTATAATTGGAAATTATAGTAACATCAAATTTGTAACTTTGTCGGTGAAATCCATATAAACTCCACATACATATCCAGGGAAACACAAACATGGCTAAACGAATTTCGGCGCTAGACGCCACTCTACGCGCGCTTGGTGGCGAAATGGAAGACTGGAACGGTATGGACTTGCCCGCTACTTATCCTACTGATCTGTTAGATGAACACGACGCAGTCCGTAAAACGATTGGCATGTGGGATACCTCTGCATTGAGAAAAATTCAGGTCCGTGGCCCGGATGCACTTGCTACTGTCGATTATCTGGTCACCAGAGACATGACAAAAATCCCCGTTGGTAAATCGGCCTATTGTCCTATCCTGAAAGAAGACGGGCACTTCTGTGACGACGCCATCATTAACACTATGGCTGAAGGACACTACCTGGTTGCCAGCGGCATCGGGCCAACGCTGGAATATTTGCAAGAGTACGCCAAAGGGCGCAATGTCAGTATCGAAGATGATGACGATATGCACGTGCTCGCCGTTCAGGGGCCAAAGTCACTGGAACTTCTTGACGCCCATACAGATGCAAATCTTGGCGAACTCGTATTTTCACACCATATCGACACAACCCTTTTCGGCAAGGAGCTAATGCTCTCACGAACCGGATTTTCAGGCGAACGAGGATACGAGGTTTTCGTTGGAGCAGATGACGTTGTCGACGTTTGGCAAGGCTTGATGGATCACGGTCAGCCGCTTGGATTACTTCCAATGTCCCTAGGGGCAATTGAATCCGTCTGTGTAGAAAGCGGTTTAATGCTCTATGGGGCAGAAGCAAATGAGGAAAACACCCCATGGGAGATGGATTTCGGTTGGGCTGTATCTCGCAAAAAAGGTGATTTTCGTGGCAAGCAAGCTGTGTTCGAACTCGAAGGCAAAGATAAGGTAAAACTTTACGGCATTGTCGCAGATCACGACGGCGTTGTGGACCATGATGCCAAACTCTTCATCGATGGTAATGTTGTTGGTCGTATTACAACAGCAGCGTACTCAAAACATCTTGGGAAATCCATTGCCCTTGTTCAGCTCATTCCATCCGCAGCCAAAGAAGGCACACAATTGGAATTACGTGGCTCGACCATTCAGTGCCAAGCAACGGCAACAAGCATTCCTTTCGTTGATCCCGGCAGAGAACGACTTCACGCCATGTAAAAAAGAAAAAGGCGCTGGAACCATTTAAGGGCCAGCGCCTCAATCAAATATGAGAATGTCTTAAATACCCAGATACGCTTTACGTACGTGATCATTATCCATCAATCCGCTTGCTTCACCTTCCAAAGCAACGCTTCCTGTTTCCAAAACGTAGCCATGACGTGCCAGTTCCAATGCAAGCTCTGCATTTTGTTCAACCAGAACAATAGAAACACCCTGGCTGTTAATTTCAACCAGAATACGGGCAATATCTTTAACGATATTTGGTGCAAGCCCAAGGGATGGCTCATCCAGCAAAAGAACACGGGGAGCAGACATCAACGCGCGCCCAATAGACAGCATTTGCTGTTCACCACCACTCATGGTTCTGGCCGATTGATTATGACGTTCACGTAATCTTGGAAAGCGATCAAATGTATTGGCAAGGTCTCTTTTGATACCTTCTTCATCATCGCGGGTAAATGCTCCAAGAAGAAGGTTTTCGGTTACCGTCAAATCTTTAAAAACCCTGCGGCCTTCCGGTACGTGTGCTATGCCCATTTTCAAAATTTTGTCTGCAGAAAAACTTTCGATACGCTCACCATCAAAGACGATTTCTCCGGCACTTGGATGATCAAGTCCGGATATCGTACGTAAAGTCGTGCTTTTGCCTGCGCCGTTTGAGCCAATCAGTGTGACAAAATCGTTTTCACCAACTTCCAAGGATATGCCTTTAAGGGCTGCGACTTGACCATAGTGAACGTGTATGTTGTTAACCTGTAAAAGCATATTATTTCACCCCGCCCAAGTAGGCTTCAATCACCTTGTCGTTGCCACGAATTTCTTCTGGTGTTCCTTGTGCAAGCACTTCACCAAAATTCAAAACTGTCAAATAATGGCAAAGTCCCATAACAGCTTTCATATCATGTTCAACAAGAACAATCGTAATGCCTGACTCTCGTACTTTTCTTGTCAGATCCATCATGTGATTGGTTTCTTCTGGATTCATACCTGCAAAAGGCTCATCCATCAGCATAATTTTCGGCTCAGACACAAG
This sequence comes from Rhodospirillales bacterium, assembly GCA_018664265.1. Taxonomy (GTDB): domain Bacteria; phylum Pseudomonadota; class Alphaproteobacteria; order Rhodospirillales; family Casp-alpha2; genus JABJOR01. The sequence continues at coordinate 2,218 of JABJOR010000209.1, read as the reverse complement.
TGCGATTGATAATGCTAGTGCGCGTTGTGAGCCCAAAGGTAGTTCAGAAGCAAATTGATCTTTCCGATCACTCAGCCCCATGAATTCAAGAACTTCCATCACTTTCTCGCCAGCAGCTTTTTGCTTGTTCTTGTCCAGGCCAAAAATTGCAGAAAACACATCCGTCCGCCCCTTGATATGGGTCCCGACCAGAGCATTTTCAAACACAGTCATTTCCTGAAACAAGGTTGTTTCCTGAAATGTTCTGACGATGCCTAACTCCGCAATTGTGTGAGGCTTTTGTCCTTCTATATTCTTACCCTGATATAAAATGTTGCCATTCGTCGGAGTATAAAACCCGGCAATATTTTTGAACATAGTGCTTTTTCCGGCACCATTGGGGCCGATCAATCCACGTATTTCACCTTCATCAATCTGGAAGCTGACATCACTTAATGCCGTTAGCCCACCAAACTGTTTGGTCACATTTTTGATTTCTAAAATAGTCATATCTATTGATCCGTTAACGGTGGTTCTTGTCTGGTACGACCAATGCCAAACCATGCCTTGAGTTTTCCAGGAACACTCTCCAGCCCCAAAGGCAGGAAGAGGATCGAGGCAATGAGAACGCCGCCATAAATGGCAGGTCGCAATACTTCAAAACTCCTGATCGACTCATCAAATACAGTCAGGGCTATAACACCGATGATGGGGCCATAAAATTTGTTATAACCACCAACAATCACCCAGATCAAAATAAAGACCATATACCCGATGCCAAACTGGTTTGGCGTTACACTACCAATATAGTGAACTTTCAAAGCACCAGCGATGCCAACAAAGAACGATCCCAGAATAAAAGCCAAAGCACGATACTTCCAGGCATTCACGCCTACGGATTCAGCTAATGGTGCCTTCCAGTGAATAGAATGTAACGTCAGACCAACACGGGAATTTTCAATTCTGTAGAGAAGTATCAGACACAACGTCACAACGGCTAAAGTCAGATAATAATATGGAATAGGGTCAAGGAAATCGATACCAAATAAAATAGGAGGCTCTACCCCTCTCAGACCACTGGTTCCGCCGAACAGGCCAACGTGATAAATCCAGATAAGACGAATAGCTTCACCTGCAGCAAAGGATCCAATCAAGAAGTAAAACTGCGTCATGCGTAACAGAGGGAAGCACAACAAAACAGCGACGAGGCCAGATACAAGACCGGCCATGGGAATTGTAAACCACATAGCCAGGTCATAATGATTGAACAGCAATGTCGCCGTATAGGTGCCAACCCCCATCATGACGGCATGGATCAATGACCATTCGCCCGTCAGCGTTACAAGACGGTAACTGCAAACAACCAAAACATTGACCGTTAAAAAGATCAGCAAATCTTGATGGTGAAACTTTAGAAAATGAGGCATTGCTATAATAATGGCAAAAAAGATCGCGCCGAAGAAAATATTCTGGCGTGTGAGTATACTTTTATTATTCACTTACTCGCACTCCCATAATACCTGTTGGTTTAACAATCAGAACAACCACCATCAGCACCAGTCCACATATCGTTGCAATGGTTCCACCAAAATAAACTGTCATTAAGGTATGGAACATTGCGTATAAAACTGCGGCTAAAACTGCGCCAGACAAACTGCCAACGCCCCCAACAATCGTTACAATAAAGGCGGTCACAATAACGTTGTGTCCCATGTGGGGATTGATATTAGTTAGCGGTGCAACAAGCCCACCTGCAAGACCTGCCAAGGCAGCACCGACACCAATCGCGATCACGGAAATACGATTACTGTTAATGCCTTGCAATTCGGCAGCCTCTCTGTCCTGGGCAACAGCCCGTAGCGCCCAGCCAAACTTGGTACGTGTGAGGAAGAACCAAAGCGCACTAAGCGCCGAGACAGAAACGATAAGACTGAACAGTCTTTGATAAGGAATTCGTAGGAAATCAAATAAAATCAAAGTGCCGTGGAAAGGTGGTGCCACCTGCTTTGAAGGCCCGTCGCCACCAATCAGAGTCGCGGCAACCTGTAAAATAAATAACACCCCGATAGAGCATATTAGTCCGGCCAGCGGATCAGATCGCGTGGGCCGGAACAATAGCCTCTCCATCAACAAACCGATCACGGTCACAAGAATGATCGCGACCATGATAGATGGGATATATCCCAATCCATACTGCGCGTGGAGAAGCCAAATCGTAAAGGCCCCCATCATGACTAAT
>JABJOR010000208.1 GCA_018664265.1 Rhodospirillales bacterium | reverse complement strand
CTGGCGAACCGATCGGTACCTGCGCCGCCTTGAGGCCATGATGATTGTCGCCGACAAGGATGTCTCGCTTGTGCTGACTGGCACGGGAGATGTGCTCGAGCCCGAAGAAGGACTGATTGCTATTGGCTCCGGCGGCAATTACGCCCTGGCTGCCGCACGTGCCATGGCGGATCGCGATGATATGGACGCCGAAGCCGTTGCAAGACGCGCCCTTGAAATCGCCGCAGAGATTTGCGTCTACACAAATACAAACATCACCATCGAAGCTTTATGAAGGCCCTTAGATCTGACATGAAAAGTTTTACCCCCCGCGAAATCGTCTCCGAACTGGACCGCCACATCGTTGGCCAAAATGATGCCAAACGCGCCGTTGCCATTGCCCTGCGCAATCGCTGGCGTCGTCAGCAACTGGACGATGCCATGCGCGAAGAAGTCCTGCCCAAAAACATTTTGATGATTGGGCCAACGGGAGTGGGTAAAACCGAAATCGCCCGAAGGTTAGCAAAGCTTGCTGACGCCCCCTTCATCAAGGTTGAGGCCACCAAATTTACCGAAGTCGGCTATGTCGGACGTGACGTAGAACAGATCATTCGTGACCTGGTTGAGCTCGCCGTGGACATGACCCGCGAAACCATGCGCAAGCAGGTCGTGGCAAAAGCCGAAGTTCTCGCCGAAGAGCGTGTGTTGGACGCTTTGGTCGGTGACGCTGCCAGCGAAGACACCCGGGCAAAGTTCCGCAAACGCCTGCGTGAAGGCGATATGGACGACAAGGAAATCGAGCTGCAACTGGCCGACCACGGGGCAGGTCAAATGCCCACCATGGACATCCCCGGCATGCCGAGTGCGCAAATGGGCATGCTGAACCTCAACGACATGTTCGGTAAAGCCTTCGGCGGCGTAGCCACCAAGGCCAAACGCCTGACAGTCAAAGCGTCCTACGATGTTCTGGTTGCCGAGGAAGCCGACAAACTCCTCGACGAAGAACAGGTCATTGCCGAGGCCATAGAGATCGTTGAAAACAACGGCATCGTGTTCATTGATGAAATCGACAAGGTGACAGCCCGTGCGGAAAAGGCCGGTGCAGACGTCAGCCGCGAAGGCGTGCAACGTGATTTGCTGCCGTTGATTGAAGGAACAACGGTCAGTACCAAACGAGGAACGGTCAAAACTGATCACATTCTGTTCATTGCATCCGGCGCTTTCCATTTGTCCAAGCCCTCCGACATGCTGCCTGAATTACAGGGCCGCCTGCCGATCCGGGTTGAGCTCAACGCCTTAAAGCGCGAAGATTTAAAGCGCATCCTGATCGAACCTGAGGCCAGTTTGATAAAGCAATACATCGCCTTGATGGGCGCGGAAGACCTGACCCTGGAATTTGAAGATGACGCGATCGAGGAAATCGCCAAACTGGCGGAAGAAATCAATCATGGCGTAGAAAACATCGGCGCGCGACGCCTGCATACGGTATTGGAAAAGTTGCTGGAAGTCATCAGCTTCGAAGCCAGCGAAAAAAGCGGCACCAGTCACACCATCACGGCTGATTATGTCAATGAAACCGTAGGGGCCATGGCCAAGAACGCCGATCTATCAAAGTTTATTTTGTAGGCACAAAAACCGGGACCAGACTCAATGGATAAAGCATTCCTTGGCGTAATCTGGGCCTTTGCCTTTGTTTTTCTGGAATCCTTTCAAGCCGTCTTCTTTGGTGGATTATTTCAAAGCCTGAGCCCGTATTTATTCGGGTTTCTGGTGTTTGGCATAACCTCGCTGGGCTTTGTTGGCTGGACCGCCCTGAAAAAACCCCAGCACATCAAGAATGCCCTGAATAATCCGCGACCACTGATTGCCATTAACATTGCCGCGACAATTGCGGTTATGTCGTATCTGGTTTCAATCAAGCTTATTGAACCCGCCATTGCCTATTGTATTTCGGCCGGGGCCATGCCGATTACGACCTATGTTCTGTTTCGTCTTGGAGTGCGCGAAGGTGAAGGCATGCGCAACAGGTTCGAGGCCGCCGGCAATGCCTTGCTATTTTGTGGCATTGTATATCTTGCGGGCATTACCATCACCGGAAGTTCCGGCTTTGTGCGTGAAGGCGCATGGGAAATCGCGCTGATTGGTGTGTTGTTGGCGGTCCTTGATGGCGTGCTGTTTACCTGGGTTCTTGTCTACGGTCAGCGACTCGATAAAGTCGGGGTCGGGCCAGACGCCGTATTCGGGTTGCGTTTCATGTTTTATATCTGCGCTGCTGGTGGCCTGGCGCTCACGGACCCTGCCCCGGCAGGTCAGTATGAATTTTCCGAGCTTTCCATGCTGGTACTGATCGGCCTGCTTTTGACCATCCCGCCACTGTACGCCCTGCAACGGGCCATAGCCCTGATTTCAACCCTGACCATCAGCGCCTTTACGTCCCTCGGCCCATTCATAATTTTCGCCCTGCAAATGATGGAAGGCCGGGTCGAGTACTCAACCCAAACCCTGATCGGGCTCATAATTTACAGCGCCGGAGCCATGATAGCCTCAATCGGGGCTTACAAGGCGGCAACGAATGGTGGAAATTGAAACACCAAAGAGAAGCCCATTGCATAGCCAGTAGTGAAAATTACAAATAGTTCAAAAAGCCTTAAGGCGTATTCCTCAAAAATCTATTTCATAGGATTAACTGAGATTGTGTCAAAGTTCCTGGCAAATTTCTTAAGAAATATTATATAAGAATCCTGATTTTATGATATTAATCAATGAAACCAACTGGTTCACAGGTGTGAAAATAATGCTTATCTCTATAAGATTTATTACACTTCTTTTGTTTGTATTTACCATTCAATCCTCAGCTGCCGCCACAAAAGAACCAGTGGTTATAAATGCTCTTATGATTTCAGGAGAATATCGAGCAACCGTTGCCCAGTTGGTTCAGCGCTTCAATGAGGAAAACGAGAATATTGAATTAAGTTACAAGTTATATTTGAATGAAGATTACCACGCCAGGCGGGATGCTTGCTTAGAGGATCAAAATTGCCCTGTAGATATATTTTTAGGATTTGCTGGATATGGATTTGAGCAAAGAGCCTCAAAAGGCCAAATTGAGCCAATAGAAAGTCTATGGAAACAGGAAAAATTTGATTACTATTTTTCAAATATAAAAAAATCTGTAACTATAAATAACAAGCAATATGGGCTACCTCTTTCCTATTACCCTTGGGGGTTTTTTTATAAAAAATCATTATTTAAAAAACTCAATTTGACGCCACCAAAATCATGGCAAGAATTTTTAGAAATTTGCGAGATTTTTAAAGAAGCAAATATAACGCCTATGGTCATGGCCACCAAAACCCCGTTCCCTGCTGCGAGCTGGTTTTCCTATCTTAATCTTCGAATGCATGGATTAGAGTTCCATACACAACTCACTGCTGGAAATATTCCATTCACGGATGGAAGAGTAAGAACAACCCTTGAACAAATGAGAGACCTGATTGAAAAAGGTTATTTTCTCAAAGATCATGACAACTTAACATTTTTAAAGGCTTTACCTTTTCTCTATCGTAACAAAGGTGGAATGTATCTGATTGGTAGCTTCGTGCTGTCCAAAATTCCGAAGAATCAAAAACCGGATATTGGATTTTTCAGGTTTCCCCAAATAGACACTTCAATTCCACTTTACGAGGAAGCGCCGCTCAATATCCTGTTTATCCCTAGCCAATCCAAGCATAAGGCTGCCGCTAAAAAAGTTCTTTCGTACTTTGCTCAACCAGACATATCCAATCAAATCAATCGGGCTTCCGGATACTTATCACCGAATGCGGTATCGCAGGACGTTGATGATGAGTTGCTTTTAGCCGCCTCACAACATTTGAAATCAAGCGCTGGTTTTTCTTATTTCTTTAATCGCAATAGTCCGCCTGAAACAGGACGAGCAGGAACAAAACTTTTAGGAAAATTTTTTTCCGACCCCGGTGATATAGATTATTACATACAAGAATTTGAAAAACTGAGAGCTTTGATAAAAAAGTGAGGGAGGTTATTTATGCCTTCCGTGTTGATCTGCCTTGTCCATCGCTCAATAAATTTGAAAACATACAGCCTGATCGGGCGCAAGGAGATGAAAACGCAACTCAAGGACAAAAATCCGACCTGACTCAAACTCGGAGTAGTTAACCCAGTTCCTAGAATCCCAACTCTTCTCAGCTAGGCAACTGTCCCTTTTCAGCGTCATCTGTCCCAAATGCTTGACCAAGCACCATCGTAGAATCCTCAGCCAGCCCAATGGCATCACTTAACATCGGCAAAATTTGCATGTTGTTTGCTAGAACGTGTTCGGCCTGTTTGCGTCCATCATCGCTCATATTCAAGCACCGAGTGAGAATATCGTTTCGGATTGTTCGCAAGGCATCTTCCAAACGCAATCCAGTAGGGTTCGTGTCAGATTTTAATATTTTTGTCACAGTAAATACTCCAACTAAGATTAATAGAGTGTAACTTTATCATAGCGAGTCTTGTGTATAGCTCGTCATCCCAGATATTAAGAAAACTTTGCAGCACAAACTCAACTTCTCCCCAATTTATATCGTTCTTGTAGCCCTCCCTATGCAGACAGCCAGCATTTTGACCCTTACTGCAAGCGCACTAAGCAACAAAGCCATTTGGGCTCTAATCGAATTGTGATTTTCCTACATTAGGGCCGTTATTAATGTAGGATTCAACATGGCTATTGCTACATGAATTTTACTTTTTTCTTGTGTGTTTGAAAAACTATTGGTTAATTCTTGAAGAATTTCATCATTTCACAATTAATACCGTGGCCCACCCTTGGCATCCAGTTTGTTGCCGAGGTTTTTGGCACCAATGCGGCCGCGGATTTCGTTGATGATCCAGTCAATGGTGTCGTCGTCCAGCTCGTGGATGGTTTCGGACAGCATATTGGCAAGCTCGGTAGCCTTGGGGTTGAGGCCAGCGGTATCGATGGTGGCGCGAGGGCGCGACAGAGTGACCAGTTTTTTGAGCGCTTCGGCGTCATCCCAGATCAAATCAAAGTATCCGCAGATTTGCATGACCATGCCCGGTGCGGGCTGGCCCCGGTGGCCGTGTTCCAACGCCGACAGATAGGCGCTCGAGACGCCCAAATCTTCCGCCATTTGCTTAAGCTTCACACCCTTTAGTTTACGCAATTCCCGCACTCGGGCTCCAAACGGGGTCATGGCTGCAGGCCTCCCTTTACCGTTTACGCTTTAACAGAACATACAGCGCACCTTCGCCGCCATCGCGTTTGGGTGCGTGGCTGAAGGCCAAAATTTTGGGCCGCAGACGCGCACTATTCAACCAATGGGGCACATTTTGACGCAAAACGCCGATTTCGCCTGTATCTAAGCGCAAGCCCTTGCCCGTAACCACACGAACGCACCGTTTGCCAGTCTCGTAAGCCGCGTCTATGAAGGCATCCAGGGCCCGGTGAGCCGTTGCCTGGGTATGGCCATGAAGGTCCAGTGTAGCTTCCGGTGGAATTTGACCTTTGATTAAGCGCATATTTGTGCGCTTATCAACGCCCGCTGCCAATCCGTGTGTAATTTCATGGGATTTTGAGGGAGCTTGTAGGGTCTCTTCCACCTGAGAGGGGCGTGTTTTGAATTTTTTCTTTGGGGGGTGCTTGCTGGACGGAACCTTCGCAACGGCCTGTTCGACCAAGTCTTCATCATGATCAAAGACCCGGTTCTTGCCACGGGTCAGGGGACGAACAGAGCCCGCAACACCCTGCCATAGGGCATTATCATCTTCAATCCCGGCACCTTTCTGAATGTTTTTCTCGCGCTTTACCATGTCGATCAAGCCTCCCCGATCAGCATAATCAACAACCGCTGCGGCCCGTGGGCACCCATCAACAGCTCCAACTCTATATCGGCAGTGCGCGACGGCCCGGTAATATAGGTTACCATACGGGGCATGTTTCCGCGAACAAGGTTAAGAGATTGCTCATAATTACCAACGATACGGCTTTCCGGCAACAAAACCACATTGATCAGAGGCAACACGTTGAGCATAGCGGGGCGCTCTGGGCTTGAGGCCATCATGACTGAGCCGGTTTCGGCTATACCAGCCAGGGCAATGCTGACGCCCACACCATCTTCGCCTGTTGCGGCACCACTGGCAGGTTTCAAGAACAGCTCTTGTTCCCAGGGAATATCTTGCATAAGCGGATCAGTGGCAAGGCGGAGATTTCCACCACTTTCTTGCTGCTTCAGGTAAGCTGCCAGTGCTGCAGGCACGCCCTTTAAAGCATCTACGCACTCAATATCTGCGCCAGCCAGCCCGGCTTCTTCAACAAAGGTCACGTGACTGATCTTATCTCCGCCGCCGCCGCGCGCCGGAACCACATTGGGTTGGCGCAGACCGATGCGGTCGTCAACGGCCTGTGCTGAGCTGGCATTGCAGGATTGTCGGACAGAGTTGAGGATTTCATCGCGCATGCTGGTGGTCATGAGGAGCCCCCATTTGAACGTTGTTTCCACTGGGCCATAAATGTTTTGCCTTGCGGAGCGGGCAGGTCACGTTTGCTGGTCCAACCCTTTGCAAACGGCAAATTTTTGAAGCGCCCGTTGCGGGGCGCCAGCTTCGTTAACAACCCGGTTCCAATTTCCATAACCAGACGATAGGTCCGTGGCCTCCGCGCAAGCCAGGCCCAGGCCCGCAAGCCCAAACGTTGGCGGGTTGGCATCTGGTTGGCCTCAAATTGGCGATTTCGCCACTGGCGCAGCATTTCGGGCAGGGGGATACGGACCGGGCAAACGGTCTCGCATTTGCCGCACAGGGTTGAGGCATTGGGCAAATCGTTGGCGGAGACATCCCCCAGCAAGGCCGGGCTGAGCACCGAGCCCATGGGTCCGGGATAGACCCAGCCGTAAGCGTGACCGCCAATCTTGGCGTAAACCGGGCAATGGTTGATGCAGCTGCCGCACTTGATACAACGCAACATGTCGTGAAATTCGCTGCCCAGCATACTGCTGCGTCCGTTATCCAGCAGCACCACATGGAATTCTTCCGGGCCGTCCAGATCATCCGACCGTTTGGGCCCGGTGACAAAGGATGTGTAGACCGATAAATCCTGCCCGGTGGCGGATCGTGCCAGAACGCGCAGCAAGGTCCAGGCATCTTCCATGCACGGCACGACTTTCTCAATAGAGGCCAGCACAATATGGACCCGGGGCAGGCCGACGCTGAGGTCCGCATTACCTTCATTGGTAACCAGCGCAATGGAGCCTGTCTCGGCAACCAGCATATTGGCCCCGCTGAGGCCCACATCGGCGCTTAAAAATTTTTCGCGAAGCTTGCCGCGGGCTTCATCCAGCAATATCCGGGGATTATCCAGTACCCTGTCGGCTGGAAGGTCGGTGTGTTTCTCGCGAAAGGTCTCGGCGACCTGTTCTTTGGACAAATGCACCGCTGGCACAATAATATGACTGGGCGGCTCGTCGCGAAGTTGGATGATGTATTCCCCGAGGTCGGTTTCCACCGGATCAACACCATTTTTCTCCAGATAATCATTGATGGCGATTTCTTCGCCGATCATGGATTTGCTCTTGGTCACAGTTTTGGCATCAACAGATTTGCAGATATCACCAATGATCGAGCAGGCGTCCGAGCCACCCCGCGCCCAATGCACCATGCCACCAGTCTCAATAACCTTGGTCTCGAAGCGTTCCAGATAGACATCCAGGTTGTCCAGAACATGGGCACGAATATCGCGCGCCGCATCGCGCAGATCTTCAAATTCCGGCAGACGCGCTGCGGCCTGTGCACGTTTTACCGGAAAGCCCGTAGAAAATTTGTCCAGAACCCGCTGAAGCTGAGCATCGCCCAGGGCTTTTTTCGCATTTTCTTTGAAGTGCGCAGTTTTACTTTGCATCTTTATCACCGGATATGGGTCGCGTGCCTTCAGTCATGCCCGCCAGAACTTCTGCTACATGCCAGACTTTAAGTTTTTCTCCACGACGGCTCATGCGACCAGCCAAATTCATCAAACACCCCAAATCGCCGCCCAGCAGGGTATCCGCGCCTGTGTTCACAATATCATCGATCTTGCGATCCGCCATGGCGCTTGAGATATCGGGGTATTTGACACAAAACAGCCCACCAAACCCGCAACAGGTCTCCGCCAGATCGGCTTCAACAATAGTCAGGCCATCCACCGCCCCCAACAAGTCCCGTGGCTGATCCTTGATGTTCAACTCACGCAAGCCCGAACAGCTGTCATGATAGGTAGCCGAGCCGGGGCAAGAAACATTTTGCGGGGAATACTGCATCACATCGCGCAAAAACGCCGTGAGCTCCCAGGTTCGCTGAGCCAGATCAACGCTGCGCTTAAGCATTGCAGGATCATCTTTAAACAATTTCGGATAATGATCTTTAATCATGGCGGCGCAGGACCCGGAGGGGATGACAACATAATCATAACCGCTGAAATTCTCAATAACCTGTAATGCCAATGCCCGTGCATCACCCTGATCACCTGCATTATACGCGGGTTGACCACAGCAGGTTTGAGTTTCGGGCACACTCAGCACACATCCCGCATCTTCCAGCAATTTAACGGCCGCAAAGCCAACGCCGGGCCGCGTCAGATCAACCAGACAAGTTACATACAGCGCAACACTTGGTTTTTCAGGCGAATTTTTCACGGCATCTTTCCTGCAGGCTTAATATATCTCAATTTCCGAGGCGACATTTTTACGCGGCAATAACAGATAATACATGCCGTGTTCTTTCATCACCCCGGCGGCGGCGGCGGCCTCTCGTCCACCACCCCAAAACAGATCACCGCGTACAGGGCCTTTTATGGCGCTGCCGGTATCTTGCGAGACCACCAATCGGCGCAATGGTGTTTTATGGTCTGGATCACGCGGGTCCGTAATATCCAGCCAGATCGGCATACCGTAAGGGATAAAATCATCATCCACGGCGAGGCTGTACCCTGCCGTCAGCTCGACGCCTTGTGCGCCAACCGGGTTGGCTTCATCCAGAAGACGGAAAAATATATAAGACGGATTGGTGTTCATCAGCGCCTGGGCTGCCACCGGATTGGCTTCCATCCAGGCCCGAATGGCTTGCATGGACATGTCTTCCTGTGACACCAGTCCCGCGGCAATTAACTCACGCCCGACAGCCACATACCGCGCACCGTTGCGTCCGGCGTAGCCAACGCGCACCGAGCTGCCGTCTTCCATAATAACCCGACCAGAGCCTTGAATATGCAGGAAAAATGCATCTACGGCAGAGTTTACCCACATCAGCTCAAGTTGCTTTCCGGACAGCGCACCACCCATGATGGCTGCGCGATCATAATAGGGCAGGAATTCATTTTTTTCCATGCGTCCGGCAACCACCGTTCCGGAAAGCTCAGCCCGGAATTTACCCAGATCGACGGAAATAATATCCTTGGGACGGGCATGAATGGGGACATTGTAGACACCGCCAGGCTGCCATGAGCCTTGCAACTGCGCTTCATAATACCCGGTAAACAAGCCGACCGGGTCACCCGTATTGAAAACCAGATAGGGCCGGAAATTCTTTTCAAAGAAATATCGCAGAAAGCTTACGCTTTGGCCCGAAT
>JABJOR010000207.1 GCA_018664265.1 Rhodospirillales bacterium | reverse complement strand
GTTATGGCACTGACGAAACTGTCGGATCAATTCAAGGTCTCAGGCCAACAAATGTCCATGGGGCTCAAGACCACTCGTTGGCCAGCCCGGTTCCAGCACCTGAGCGCAGGTCCGTTGATTGATATGCTGCCAGACGGATGGGAGCTTTGGCTCGATGGCGGTCATAATGAAGCCGCAGCTCTGGTCATCGCAGACGAAATAAGATCCTGGCGCGATCAAGGCGACATGCGCCCGGTGCACCTGATCTTCGGCATGCTCAACTCCAAAGAAGCCAATACATTTCTTGGCCCCCTTGTGGACTATGTAAGCTGCGTTGACACAGTCACCATCCCCGGCGAAGAAAACGCCCTGAGCGCCGAAGACCTCGCGCAAACTGCTAGTGAAAGCGGCCATCAATCCGTCACGCCACAACCAGACGTGAAGTCCGCCCTCACCCATATCCTCTCGACACAAAAAGAACCCGCAAGAGTGTTAATCTGCGGCTCGCTTTATCTGGCTGGAACAATCCTGGCGGAAAATGGTTAAAGTCTGTCGAGATTATGGAATTTGAGATTATTACGGTTGATGAGTTTTCTGTCTGTGGACTGACCATAGCTTTAACCATCTCTCAAAGTGAAAATGCCAAACGGATTTCCAAACTGTGGAAGACTTTTAACCGGGAACTACAAATTAAAAATATAAAAAGTGGAAAAGATTGGGTGAAGTATGGCATCACCCTGAAAACGAACGGTGATTATTCGTATATGGCAACCATCCCGGCAGAGCCAATAAGTTCTGCTTTTGAAGAAATGACAATCAGTCGCGGCAAGTTTGCCCGCTTTCAACATATCGGCAGCCTCGCCCATATTAAGGCAACCTTCCTTGATATCTATAAGAAGGCTATTCCTCAATCCGGTTTGGTTATTGAGCCTGAGAGAACCATTCTCCACTATGAGCTTTATGATCGCCGATTCCACTGGACCAGAAGCGATTCAGTAATTGATATCTGTGTTCCGGTATTAAATTCGGGACTGTAAGCTACAGATAATAAAAAGAGCCGCTAGGCATTAACCTGCGGCTCATTTCTTATAGAATCGAAAAAGGCTCAGCCTTTAGATATAGCTTTCAACCCATTCTACCAACTGGCTTTTTGGTACTGCGCCGACTTTCATGGCGGCGACTTCGCCATCTTTGAACAGCAGCAGTGTTGGAATGCCACGCACACCATACTTGGACGGTGTAGCCGGATTTTCGTCGATGTTGACCTTGGCAATGGTCAGGCGGCCTTCCATTTCATTGGAAATTTCTTCCAGAGCCGGGCCGATCTGCTTGCAGGGTCCGCACCATTCTGCCCAGAAATCGACCAAGACAGGTGATGATGAATTGATGACATCGGTGTCAAATGAGTCGTCGGTGACATTTTTTGGCATTTTTTAAACCCTATTGCGTTCAACATATAATGATATTCAGAACCTGTTTTTCAGGTCATTTAATTTGCATGGCACAGACTGTACCAGAGGTTTTGTCCGCGTCAAGGTGTATGAGTCTGTAACTTATCCGTATCAAGAACCATGACTCTTGGAGCATGCGTCCACACTAGCATACACCGTATTTGGTGCTTTTCATAGATATGCTCAAGTGCGGATTTGTAAAGGGCCATTTGGCGGAAATATATTTCAGGGACATCTTTTTCGTCTTTTGGAGGCGGACGATTCGTCTTGTAATCAACGATGGTGATTGTGTCCTCACCAATGCACAGTCGGTCCACTTGCCCGGCAATTGTACGTGGCCCGGCGTCTGTCATGATGGTGCCTGCAATAGCTACTTCTGGCAAGCTGTTTTCGCCAAATATATCAGCAAAATCAGAGTGTTGTACTATGTTCAGGGTCTCAGTCGCAATGTCCTCGAGGATGTCCACTTCCAGATCACTGGCGGTTTTTTCGAGCCAGCGCCGGGCTGCTTGCGCTCGCTCCCCGGCAGGTAGATCAGGCAGGGATTGCAGCAATCGGTGGATCAGGCTGCCGCGCCGATATCGGCTTGTGTCTTCCCCTTCAAAGGGGGAGGAAACTGTGGGCTCTTCCCCTGTCGGCTTGCTTGGGGACAGCGGTAATGAGGGTTCCGGCTCAATCGGCGGGGCGCCGCGTAACCAGTCAGGTTGCTCGGATATTGGCAGTGGCAGGATTTGAATAGAGGCTTCATCACCCGTGACGGGTGCGTCTCTTTGCGGGGTGGAGAATTGCAGAATTTCGTCTTGTATTTCAAGGCCATCCATCCCTTCAAGGGCTGGCTTGACCAGTTCATACCACGAGCCTTCGTCCCGACCGTGCGCGGCCTCTTTCGCCGGGTTTTTTCGCTCCCACCCGGTGATATACAGACGGTCCCGCGCCCGTGTCATGGCGACATAGAGCAGGCGGCGATATTCTTCCAGCTCGGCTTCTTTTAAGTCATCACGCAAGGCACTACAGGCTTCGGTCTCATTTTCGCGAATGCCCGGCCACAGCGGCAACGTTTTATCCTCACCCCACAAGACTTTGTCGCTCATCCTGCCATCGGGGGCGCTGCATGTATCGGGCAGGATAACGATATTGGCTTCAAGCCCTTTTGAGCCATGAACGGTCATCACCCGGACTTTGTCGTTCCCGGCTTCCATGTCGCGTTTGATTTGGGTTTGGGCGGCTTCGATCCATCCCATAAACCCTTCCATGGAGGCGACATGCTCACGCTCGAAATTCATTGCCTGATTGAGGAACTCGTCAATTGGGTCATTGGCTTCCTGACCCAGACGGGCAACCAGTTTTTCTCGTCCGCGATCCGCACCGAGCAATGTGGTGAAAAACTCAAAAGGCGGCATGAAGTCTGCTCTGCTGCGCAGCTCTGTCAGGGCGATGCAGGCTTCGCTATCAGGATGGTTCTTGGTCAGGGCTTGCCAGATTGTCCCATTGCGATTCCAGGACAGATCAAATAACTGATCTTCGCTGAGATCGGCAAACGGCCCTTTGAGAACAATAGCAGTATTAAGGTCATCATCGGGTAGCAAGGCAAACCGGGCTGCCGCGATCAAATCCATAACGCCCAGTTGTTCCGTGAGCTCCATGCGGTCACTGCCTGCAACCGGGATATTTCGGGCTTTAAGACGACGGACCATTTCATCGGCAAACTGCGAGCGTTTGCGAACCAAGATCATAATGTCCCCGGCATTGATGGGGCGTTTGCGCGATGGCAGCATTTCGCCATCTTGCAGCCAGCCATC
>JABJOR010000206.1 GCA_018664265.1 Rhodospirillales bacterium | reverse complement strand
TTTTTAGGGCCGACTAAATACTCAGGACATTTTTGATATTGCCCATACAGCCGTAAGGAATGCACCATTACTGGATTTGTTAAGGGCCAACTCTGTTCAAGTTGAACAGCAGTCTCGTAAAAATCACCGAATGAAAAAATCAGAAATATCGGCATCGGTTTTACCTGCTACGATATCGTTGCGATGCAATGATGTGCAGCAATAATTTATGTACGATATTTTATAATCAACTCAGTGTTACTGTCCTCTATCCTTGAAGGGCAGAGTTTAAACGTGCGAAGCCTTCGTTGTTAGCGGGTAATCCAAAGCGAATATGGTTCTGATTCTCAATAAATGTACGGACGTATATGCCCCTATGGGCCAGGCGGTCGGCTATATTTGCGGCCTGGGAAGACTGGACAAGTTGAAATAGGTCTGTGCCACCGACAATGTTCAAATTATTATCTCGCAGGATATTCTTTAATGCACTGCTGTCGCGTTCGAGTTTTTGGCGCGTTTGTGATATCCACTGAGTGTCTTCTAGGGCGTGTTTGGCTGCAAGTATGGCGACTGCATTCACAGACCAGGGGCCAAGCAAGGTTTGAAGTTTTTCTTGAAGATGCGGAGTTGCTCTCAAGCAGCCAATTCGCAGCCCTGCAAGGCCAAAAAATTTTCCAAATGAACGCATGATAAGCACATTGTTTGGTAAGGCGTGCGACGCCAGTGAATGATCGGACAGGACATCACAGAAGGCTTCGTCTACGACCAGTATGCTTTCCAGACTCTCCAGTTTTTTAGCCAGTACAAGGAGGTCCTCAGGCTTATACTGAGTGCCATCCGGGTTGTTTGGGTTGGTGATGATCACCACAGAGCGGGCAGGGAAGTCACAGGTTTTAACCTCGTGCGCCTTAAAACGTTTGATCAATCGCCCTTCATTTTTCCAGACACGGACGTGCTCACCATAGGTTGGCTCTGGCAGGCAGATACTATGATCATGAAACAGGTACGGGAACAGGTTGATAACGGCTTGAGAACCTGCTGTTACAGTCCACTCAAGTTCATTTTGTGCTCCGAGATACTGACACCATGTATCCCGGCATGCATCAACAAGGTCTTGATCGGGGAGATTCGCAGAAGCTTCAAGAATTTCATTGGCGGGAATTTTATCAACCCAAGGGTACGGTGTGGGATTAACGCCTGTTGAAAGATCAAGCCATGACCCTACTACATTTGGATATTTATTGCGAATAACGGAGCGCTCTCCCCCGTGCCTTATAGAACGCATGTGAAACCTTTGTTGCTTGATTTGAATGTGGCGCGTGTTTGTTTCTTATAGCTTCAATCTATATCTTCACGGCAAATAAAATGATGTTGATAGCTCAGTGATTTCTCGGCGGAATGGAATCTCTGCTTCATCTTCACCCAATTCGCGGGCAAAGCGGTGCCCTTCGTAAACCGCTGCTGCAATGATCGATGGTCCATGACAATCGCCGATCCGTTTCAGGGTCTTGATTCCGGATTCGCTCAACCGGTCTTGATCAGTCGCAAGCTCTTGATAGAGAGCGTCATCAGGTACACGCGAGGTAACCATAACGACTGATGAAGCATCGATTGTACGTGTTTGCCCAGAATATGAACATGTCAGGGCTACAGAATTATCGATTATGGATTGCAGTTGGTGACTAGGGATGATTTCAACGCCGAGCTCTAATAAGCGGGCCTGTATGAACGATTGCTCCAGTGTGTTAACCGTCCAGGATGCTGCCAATGATTCTGGTGTCGCCAATATAACCTGACAACCATCTGCTACCAGTTGTTCAGCCATGACAGAACCCATGTAATAATGATCATCATCATAAACCAGCACAGTGCCCTTTGGCTTTGTGCCAGACATAATGTCATCGGGTGTCAGCACATTGTTACAGTCTGTGCCTGGAATTGGGAACTGGTGGGTGCGACCATACCCATCGCTGCGCCAGTGGGCACCGGTTGCAATGGCAACATGGGCTGCACCAAACTCCAAAACCTGTTCTGCATTGAGCGAGCTGGATTTGTAGACATCAACATTGGCCAATTGTGAAATTTGGTAGGTGCGATAATCGCGCACACGAGCCCAAGCGTTAAGTCCCGGTAATTTGCTTTCAAGTGATACGCGACCACCCAACTCATTTTTTGCTTCGGCAAGGATGACATCGTAGCCTCTGCGCCCAGTTGCAAGGGCGGCTTCCAGACCGGCTGGCCCGGCTCCGACAATCAGCACAGAGCCGTCATCCGATTTGGGTGCAATGCGTTCCGGGTGCCAACCTTTGCGCCATTCCTCGCCTTTCGTAGGGTTTTGTGTGCAACGCATGGGGGCTTTTTTTAAATCCCAGGCAACGCAAATATTACACCCTATGCATTCACGAATATCTTCGATCCGGCCTTCTTCAATTTTCTTGGGTAGAAAGGGGTCTGCAATGG
>JABJOR010000205.1 GCA_018664265.1 Rhodospirillales bacterium | reverse complement strand
TGAAGTTCCATCCTGTCAGCATAATTTTATACAAATAATTATGTCAGTCTTATTGACATATATGCCCGTCGCTGGTACGGATTGCAAGATTATTCTGAAACAACCCTTCAAAACGAAAGATTAATGCTATGTCTGCTCCATCTTTTGCCGAACATGACGGCCTGATCTGGTACAATGGTGAAATGACGGATTGGCGCGAGGCCAATGTGCACGTTCTGACCCATGGTCTGCACTATGCATCTTCCGTGTTTGAAGGTGATCGTGCCTATGGCGGTAAAATCTTTAAATTGACCGAGCATTCACAACGCTTGAAAGATTCAGCAGCAATTTTGGGTTTTGAAATCCCCTATTCTGTTGAAGAAATAGATGAGGCCTGTCGCGAAACCCTGCGCATCAACAATATCATTGATGGATATGTTCGCCCTGTTGCCTGGCGTGGTAGTGAAATGATGGGCATCAGTGCTCAGAAGAACAAGATTAATCTGGCAATTGCCGCATGGCAGTGGCCATCTTATTTCTCACCGGAAGCCCGCGCAAAAGGAATTTCCCTGAAAACCTCAAAATGGCGACGTCCATCTACAGAATCTGCTCCGGTTCATGCCAAGGCTGCCGGACTTTACATGATTTGCACCCTGTCCAAGCATGCTGCCGAGCAAGAAGGCTTTGAAGACGCTTTGATGCTGGATTATCGCGGTCACGTCGCAGAAGCCACTGGGGCAAATATTTTCATGACATTTGGCGATGGCAAATTACATACACCAACACCGGATTGCTTCCTCAATGGCATCACCCGCCAAACCGTTATCGATCTGGCACGCGAAAGGAGCATTGAAGTTATTGAACGCACCATCATGCCAGAAGAATTGGCAAAAGCTGAGCAGGTTTTCTTAACGGGAACCGCCGCAGAAGTTACCCCGGTTGGCCGCATTGATGACAACACCTACAGTGTTGGTGATCTAGTCAACACAATGATGGAAGCGTATGAGGCTTACGTTGGCAAGACACCACCAGCAAAGGTCAGCGCTGCCTAAAGAATCAACCCAGGTATATCCATGGAATTTGCGCTCAGATCATCTGTGATGAATTTGAATGCATCATCAATACTGTCTGTCCGGTAGAACAAATTAACGTCTTCCGGGCTGATAGTTCCTTCTTCTGCCATGGCGTCCAGGTTTAGAACCTTGCTCCAGTAATTGGTTCCAAATAATACGATGGGGATTTTGTGGTCCAGCTTCCCGGTCTGGTTCAGTGTCATAAGTTCGAAGAATTCATCCAGGGTGCCAAATCCGCCGGGAAAAACAATGACGGCTTTGGCGAGACTGACAAACCAGAACTTGCGCATAAAGAAATAGTGGAACTGGAACGATAGATCATCCGTGATATACGGGTTTTCGTGCTGCTCGAAAGGCAGTTGAATATTGAGACCAATATTTGTTCCGCCGGCGTCGTTAGCGCCTCTATTGGCGGCCTCCATAATTCCCGGCCCACCGCCAGAACAAACCACAAAGCGTTGCTTCTCCTCATCAATACCTCGCGCCCAAACTGTAAATCGGCTGGCCAACTCCCGGGCGGCTTCATAATAATGTGCATTTTTTACTGCAATATTTGCTGCATTAACACCTTCTCCGGTGCGTGTCGCTTCTTTCAACTTTGCATCAGCATCTTTCTGCGAAAGCGTGCGAGCTGACCCGAACATCACAATGGTGTCGCTAATCCGCTCCTCTTTAAACTTTGACAACGGCCCCAGATATTCAGAAAGGATACGCACCGGCCTGCCATAATCACCTTCCATAAAATCATCATCCTGGAAAAAAACCTGATGCTCTACTCCATTCTCAGACATAAATACTCACCTTTAAAAAAACGACTACGATACTTGTGATAAAGAAATTTCATCACGTTCAAACATGTTACGCAACCAGTCCCAACCTTGTCGGAAAGCTACCATTTCGCCATTGAGTGCATCATCCTGTGATAATTCATCGCCCGTTAAACAAGCGAGTTGATTATCAAATTCAAAGCATGCCGTATGTGGCAAATTTTTTTCCGGGGTCAACAGCGGTGCATTATAGGACCATACGTTTTCAAAACAAATCCGCTCCAACCCCGTATCAAGCAAACGCCTTGTGATATCCATAATAGGCAAACGCCCCTGCCCCATGGAAACACCCTGAACAATTGCCTTGCCATCATGGTGGATCATTACGTGATCTTTCATATGCACAGCACTTATATGGGGTTGCATTGCATCCAATGCCACAAAAGGGTCTTCCCCCACCATCTGGGAATTACCGTAATCATACAGTGCCCCTATCCATGGATGATCCACGACATTCAGTATTTGAGCTATCTGAGGGCCATTGAAATCTTCATGATTTTCCAACAATACCCGAACCTTGGATTTTTCAGCGTAATCCGCAATGGATTTTAAATCTTCGATTGTACGTTCAATAATATCAGGCATCTCACGGGGATAACGCGTATAGGTTCGCAATTGATCAGCGCCACACGATTTTGCCACATCAATCATGGTTGTCATATTTTCATAACTGGTATCACTGGTATCAAGTTCACAGCCCATACCACGCTCTGAAAGCGCTCGACGCACGGCCTCAAAATGCTCACCTGTGGTCCCGCAAAGATCACGGTATCCCGGCCCATTAGCAGAAATATTGACCCCGGCAAACCCTTCGGTGTGAGCCAGATCAATGAAGTCAAAAACATCAAAGTCATCACGATAGCGAAATTGATATCGCAGAGAAAAAGAATGAATATGCATGGCAACAATGCTCATGCAGACAACTCCTTCAGAATCTTCAACTCAGCCTCAAATGCAAGATCATATAGATCCGCCACATCCGGTTTTTCATCGCGCAAATTAAATGAACGGTAAGCGAAATAAGACAAATATCGATAGTGATAATACACCCTAAGCTTCCTGAACCGGTCAATTACCACAGAATCGTCATAACTTTCCAAAACCATCTCTACAGATTCACTGGGAAGAGGGTCGCTGTTGTAAAGTATCTGCATCCCCGGTGATATAAAACAGGTGATGTCTTCTACTGGATCGCCCAGCCCTGGGCATTGCCAGTCGATCAAGACCAGATCACTGTTTTTCTGGATCATATTTCCCGGCCCTGTATCCGTATGGATCAAGCTTCGCCTGTCCAGCCCAGGGTGATCTATAGCCGCCGGAAAACAAGCTTCCAAAGTAACACGCGCAGGGAAATCTTCCGGTATTGAGTTCAGTGCTTCTTTAGCCTGAGCCAGAATATCGACGGGTTCGATATTCAGCATTCGAAAATCTTCTGCGACAGGAGCATCGTGCAGTTTACGAAATAATTGTCCGACAGCCTCTAGATCGCCTTGCCACTGATTGCCTTCGACATATTGATAAATCAACACCGGACCGCCTTCTGCATCCGGTAGATAATCAACAAAGGTTGGCGACAGTCCCAAAGGCGTCAAAAACTTCAAAGCCTGTGCCTCTGCGTCGGGCATGTTCGGAAACATCGAATTGACAACATCCAATCGGAACTGCTTGACCACCACGTCTACTTTGGGGGCCTGAACGCGCATCAGAACATTCCAATACCCACCCTTTAGAGCCGTGGACTGGGTTTTTGTACGTGATATCAGATGCCCTGTCTTTTGAAGCAGAATGAGCATTTTATTGGTATGAACGAAGAAAGGATCAGAATACATCCGGGAAATTACCCTTTATTTTTGGCTTCATTCCAGCGATTGGCAGCCACATCGTCTGAAGAATTAGCGTCAACCCAACCATGATCTCCACTTTTGTTTTCTTCCAACTTCCAAAATGGAGCCTTGGTCTTTAACCAGTCCATCAGAAATTGACAGGCTTCAAAGGCCGCTTCGCGGTGCGGGGAGGCCGTAACAACAAGGACGATCTGATCGCCCGGCTCCAACTTGCCATAGCGGTGAATAATCAAAGACCCTGAAAGGGACCATCGCGCGTTGGCTTCAATCTCAATATCGCCAAGGGCTTTTTCCGTCATGCCGGGATAATGTTCCAGCGTCATGGAAGAAATTGCTTTATCACTCGTCAGCTCACGCACTGTCCCTATAAAAGTGCAAATTCCACCAATTCCGGTGTCATTGCCCCGTAAGGATTTGATTTCCTGCCCAACATCAAAATCTTCCTGCTGAACCCTGATCATCAGATTACCCGCCTGTTACGGGTGGGAAAAATGCCACTTCGTCACCATCCTTAATGGAGGTATCGAAACTGACATAGTCCTGATTAACAGCAACCTTGATCACCTTCAAATCGGCAAAGGCAGATTGATAGTTATCACCACGATTTATCAGCCACTCAACAAGCTGAGATACAGTTGAAACCTCTGACGGTAAATTGATGTCTTCTTCTGAAATGCCTGTTTTTTCACGAACCCAGGCAAAATATATTAATTTCATCGCATCACCTCACTAAAAGGCAGGAAGGACACAGCTGCGCCTTCACGAGCACCTTCTGAATCTTCATCCAGTTCTACCAGTCCATCAGCGCCAACCATGGAGGTCAGAACCCCAGCCCCGCCTGCATGATCTCGGAAGGCGGTTAACTCACCATTTCCATCAACGCCAAGGCGAGTACGAACCCACTCTCGACGGCCCGTTTTCTTTGGATGGTCAAAACCAGCTTTAACGGTATATCTCGGAGCCTGTTCATGATCAGCACCGGATATCCACAGAACCATAGACCGGGCAATTGTCAGAAATGTTACCATAGCAGCAACCGGATTTCCCGGCAGGCCTACAAAAGCCGTACCCTTGACTTGGCCCAACGCAATTGGCCTCCCCGGCTTGATCGCCAGTCGCCACATATGTAATGAACCTTGCGTTTCAACAGCGGCTTTTACGTGATCTTCCTCTCCCACCGAAACACCACCAGACGTTACCAACAAATCATGGTTGCCAGCGGCGTCTCCCAGTGCTTTTTCAATGGTGTCGAAATCATCGGGCAAAATTCCAAGATCAGTTACATCACACCCCAAGGCACGTAACATGCCCTTGATGGAAAAACGGTTGGAATCAAAAATACAACCTTCCGGCGCATCTCCCGATGGGTCACGAACTTCATCCCCTGTTGAGAAAACGGCAACATGTAATGGCTTGTATACCTTAAGGGTTGCCCGTCCAACCGAGGCAGCGAGCCCCAGTTCCTGAGCACGAAGGCGCATACCAGTTTTTAAAATGGTATCGCCGTCTTTAATATCTTCTCCGGCAAAGCGGCGATTGGCCCCTTGCTTTTGGCCGTGCGGTAAGGTGACAAAATCACCATCGATTTCAACATCTTCTTTCATGAAGATCGTATCCGGGCCAGAGGCTTGTGTTCCGTCCGGGCCGAGAGGCATGGGAGCGCCAGTAAAAATTTGCAACGCTTCGCCTCTGATTGCTGGGCGACCAAGTGGATGACCTGCTGCAATTCGCCCGGTAAAGGGCAATCGGGTTTCCGTATCAGGATTCAGATCATCATGGTAAAGCGCGTAGCCGTCCACAGCGCTATTGTCATGGGGTGGGACATTGCGCGTAGCAACGATGTCTTCGGCCAGAACCCGTCCGAGACAATCATCGATCTCGCAATCAATTGTGTCTACAACAACACTAACCCTGTCATGAATATCATTCAGGGCATCAGACAAAGGGAGAAGTGCTTCCCCCGAAGCAAAACAATCATCCTTAAGCTGTACCACTACGGACCTCACTAGTTAAACCAACATAGTTCAGGACAAAATCTGTGATGGAAACCACGTCATTTAAATCCAGAATCGGAACTTTAATGCCCTCATGCACCCCGTCTGAGGCAACAGCTACCACACTTGGATCATCCGAATTCAACAGAGGCTTGCCAATAGATGGGCGATGAACCTCTATCTTTGGATGAGGGTAAGACTTGAAACC
>JABJOR010000204.1 GCA_018664265.1 Rhodospirillales bacterium | reverse complement strand
GAAACCTTTCCACAGCTGGAAGGCGTGAAATTCAGCCATCGCTGGAGCGGTATAATCGCCTCATCCACACAATTTTGCGTAGCGCCTGGCTCAGCCTTTGATGGTCGGGTGGCGTGGGCTGTTGGGTATACAGGCATTGGGGTCGGACCGACACGCTTTGGCGCCAGAATAGGGTTGGAATTGTTGGGTTATAATCCCACGGATATTCTGGATATGATATTCGTTAAAAAACCGCGTATGAAGTGGGTTCCGGAGCCCCTGCGCTGGATCGGTGTTACCCTGACCCGTCACGCACTTTCAAAAGCTGATGCCAATAATGGCAAGCGTGGTTTGTGGTTAAAGTTGCTGGATTTCTTTCATATGGGATTCGCCTGCTAAGAACCCATTGGGGGTAATACTGACGAATACATAAAGAAAGCTTGCTCTTGCCAATCGTACTGATATTACGAAGAATAGTCTTATATCATGAGAATTGAGGAGCAGCCTGACCATGCCTGATATTTCAGCCAGCACAGACCAATGGAATATTTCAGAACAAGCCGCGAGGCTGCATAGGGATGCTCTGATCTGGGACGGTCATGCCGGGTTTGCCTACACAGGCCCAACTGACTTGAAAGAACTGGACCGCTGGCGGACCTCTGGGATCAATTTTCTCTCTCTCAATGTGACTTATGATGTGGTACCATGGCAGCTCACAATCGAATGTATCTCAAACTATCGCCATTGGGTGCGCGCCCACAGCGATACGCTCATTCAGGTTGAAACCATTGAAGATATCCATCAAGCCAAACGCGAAAGCAAGATGGCCGTGGCATTTGATATTGAAGGTATGAATGCGCTGAACGGTGATCCGGGCATGGTTGATTTCTATTACCGTCTCGGCGTTCGGCAAATGCTGTTTGCCTACAACCTGAACAATCAGGCAGGCGGGGGGTGTCATGACGATGATTGCGGTCTGACAGGTTTCGGGCGCGAAATTATTGGCGAAATGAACCGTGTTGGTATGATCGTTGATTGTTCTCACACAGGTTATAAGACGGCCATGCAGGCTATCGAGTTTTCCCAGTCCCCTGTGATCTTTTCGCACTCAAATGCCAGAGCCCTGACCGATCATGAACGCAATATCCCTGATGAGCTTATCAAAGCCGCAGCTGCCAGTGGTGGTCTTGTCGGTGTCACAGGCGTTGATGTGTTTCTCGGTCCGAAGGGAGCCGTTGTCGAACACCTGCTTGAGCACATCGACTATCTCGTTCAGATGATTGGCCCTGAAAATGTGGCTATATCCATGGATAGCATATTGGACAATCAAGATCCTGAGCCCCCTATAACAACCGCTGACAAGTTTTGGCCGGAAAGCCAGTACCCGGGGGGGCTAGAAGGCTTCATCCCGCCGGAAGAATTCCCGAAGGTCACGCAAGGCCTGCTTGATAGAGGCTATTCTGAAAAACATATTCGCGGAATACTCGGTAAAAATTACCTCGCCCTTGCGTCAAAAATCTGGAAGTAAATCACCGGTTATGAATGTTGGTGGATTATATCGCCTTGGGGCTTGCTTCCTCCATCTGCGTTAATAAAGTGGCATTCGCCTGAATGAGCTTCTGGCCGATTTGACTGGCAAACTGGCTTTCCAATTCATGTCTGACGGGCGTGTTTCGCAGCAAGTAATCTTCCAAATCTGTAAGATTAATTTCAAACAATCGGGACGGTTGCTTTAAAATAACCGATGCCGAGGCCGTCATTCCAGTGAGGCAGGAAATCTCACCAACCAATGATTTAGCGTTTAAGTTTGCGACAACATTTCCGGCGACTTTCACTTCTGCACTGCCATCCAATAGGAAATACAGGTGGGAAGGTAGGTTGCCTTCTTCCGTTAAAACAGTATCCCCTAATTTTGTTTTCCACGACCCCAGATCGAGGAGTTGGCGTGCTTGAATTTTATGAAGATTGGGCGCTATAGCATTCAGGAATATCTTTTCGTCTTCACTGAATTTAATGCGGTGGGTTAGCAAATAAAACCGTATTATTCCAAATACACTGATTGCAATATAGGTAATTTGGATGACCGCGGATGATAGATTAAAGTTTTCGGCTAAGCTTAACAGAACACAGGCTGCAGCTGCTGTATTCAAGCCAGCGAATAAATATCCTTCACCTTTGATAAGTCCTGCCTGTATGGAAAAATACGAGCCGATGTAAAGAATTACACCGACAAGGCCCAACATATCATTCCATGTAATATCACTGTTCCATTCAAGCATTCTAAATCCTACTATTTATGTAAGGGTTTTTAATTCGAAAAAACTATAACAAGAATAATTACAAATTGCATCAAGCAAAAATATATATCGTTTTATCTTGGTGTTTCGAATTCAAGATTGAAGGGGGGTTAGGAGAGAGCGCCCCTGGCAGCAACGGGCCAGACACGTTCCACCCTGTCGCCTCGGATGCCCACATACCAGTCATAAAGGTTCACGGTTGGGTCACAATGGCCTGGTATCAACCATACGGTTTCGCCCAGCAACAATGGATTGTTATCACTGACATCCAGGTTGCCATGCTCATCCGATGGCCCTGCATAGATGACACCCGTTCGGCTGGAAATAACCGGATTGCCAGAATCAAAAGCCACAGCTTTCAGTCCTGCATCAATGATCGCCAAATCATTACGCGGCGTGCTCATGACTGACGCGAGAACAAATAAGCTGTTCTTGAAAATCCCGATGAAGGCTTCATTACGGTCAAAATTACGCCCGTAGTCGGCGTCCATGAAAATGTACGAACCAGCCTGTAATTCGTTCAGCACGCCCAACTCAAGATCAATATCCAACGAACCTGTCCCGCCACCCGCGAGAGTTCGGCATTCAAACCCTGCGCTGGATAACAGGTTGACGGTCTTAGTGGTTTTTCGGGCCGCTTCGGCAATGGCGGCGTGGCGCTCAGTATGTTTGCGGATATGCTGTGCGTTACCGTGGTAGACCTGCAGGCCGCCGAATTCCAGATTGGGTGCGGATTGGATGATTTGCGCCAGTTCCAGTGCGGGTTTGCCCGGAGGCACACCACAGCGATCACCGCCGACTTCGACTTCCACTAGAACGCTCAGGGTGATATCGGCTTCCTTAGCCGCCGCATCAAGTTCTGCAATGTTTTCCTTGTTGTCTGCACACACAGCGATACGGGCCTGCTTTGCCAGCTTAGCAACGCGCCGGGCCTTTGATCGCCCGACGATTTGATTGCTGAGCAATACATCGTGCACACCGCCCTGGACCATAATTTCAGCTTCGCTGACTTTCTGACAACAAACGCCAACGGCGCCCCGTTTGATTTGATCGAGAGCAACTTCGGGTGATTTATGGGTCTTTGCATGGGGGCGAAAGCGTATATCTCGCCCAGCAAGAATTCCTGCCATACGATCCAGATTGTGTTCATAAACATCCAGATCGACAACCAGTGCCGGTGTTTCAATCTGATCAACAGGGTCGCCCACGCGGGCGGGGCAGGGTTGGGGCATGGTGTTCCTCAAATACGATTTTATTACTATGATAACTATGGAAAACATTAATCGGTCATGGATGAAACGTACAGATAATCTGACGTTGGGGCTGGCCCGGGAAACGTACCGGGAAATGGCTGTGGATATCTACTTCTTTATACGGATCGGGTATTGTTTAATGTTCTGTATTGAAACAAACTCCACCATGGCTGAAATATGGCAGTGGCCTTTCTGCCTGATGACAAATTAGAGGACACATGGCACAAAAAAACAACTACCAAACCGGAACTATGATTTTTCGTGAAGGTGAAAAGGGCAACTGTGCCTTTATCCTCAATAGTGGTGCTGTTGAGCTCTCAAAAATGGGGCCCAACAATAAAAAAATTGTCATTGAAATTATCCGTGACGGAATTTTTGCAGTGTTGCCTCTGGTTGACAACCAGCCGCGCCAATACACAGCTATTACCCTTGAGCAAACTCAGTGCACCGTCATTACCAGAAAAATGTTTGAAGAGCGGCTGTCTGCCACTGACCCTGCCGTTCGTTCTGTTGTGCGGTTTTTGACAAGAAGCCTCAGAGACGCAACAAACCATCTCGTAAAAGGCGACCTGCAAGATTTCGACCTCAAAGAAGTAAAATGGTAATAAACAGCTGATGTCAGTCCGGTGATATGCGGATTTTTTGAATGACTATGAATTTCTACTAACCTATAATCACGGCGAATATTACTACATACCCTTGGCCAGAGCGCCGCCGGACTTGTGAAGCATTCACTTCATGTGGATGA
This sequence comes from Rhodospirillales bacterium, assembly GCA_018664265.1. GTDB lineage: Bacteria > Pseudomonadota > Alphaproteobacteria > Rhodospirillales > Casp-alpha2 > JABJOR01. Next base: position 1,438 of record JABJOR010000204.1, on the reverse strand, counting down.
ACATTTTTTGCGCTCTAATTTAATCTCAAATTAAAATGTAATCGGGCCGCACAACGATGTGAGGCCAACAAAGGATATGTATATGTACAATCAACTCAAGAATTTTCATAACCGCCCGGAAGTGTTTTCGGTCTATACCGCAGATGTTTTGTGGACCCAACCACATTTGGCGGATCAGATGCTGGAAACACATCTGGACCAGGACACGCCCTTGGCTTCGCGTCCCTATACGGCCATCGATCGTGTAGTGGCATGGCTGGATGAGACCTTCCAGATAAACGGAAAAGCAATCTGCGATCTTGGCTGCGGCCCGGGATTGTACGCAGAGCGTTATGCGCAGCTTGGCGCAAGTGTATGCGGTCTGGATTTTTCTGCCAATTCCATTGCGCATGCAAAAGCAAGCGCACGCGCAAACGATGTTTCTGTAACTTACAAAGTTGCCAATTACCTTACCGATCCATTGCCGCAAGGTCAGGACCTGATAACGTTGATTTATTGTGATCTATGCCCGCTTTCACCATCCCAGCGCCAAACACTGCTTGGAAAAATTCGAAATAGCCTCAAACCCGACGGGGCGTTTGTGTTCGATGTTGCCTCAGCAAAAGCGTTCAAGTTCTTCATTGAGCACAGCACGTTTAAACGCAATTATATGGAAGGGTTTTGGTCTTCGAATGACTATTTCGCCTTCAATAATACTTATCGATATGACGACGAAAACGTCTCGCTTGATCACTTCACAATCGTCGAAGAAAAAGGTATCTGGAATGTTTATAACTGGATGCAGTATTTCACTCCCGTAAGCATCGAGGCGGAACTGAACGAATGCGGATTTAATGTGATCGATATCTTAAGTGGCTTCGACGTAGACGCTGTGGATGAAACTTCGTTTGGTGTTGTTGCAAAACCGATAAAATAACGCTTTTCTTGCCCCGCAACCTTCAGCCCCTCAGGTTATTCTGGGGGGCTGTCTGATTGGTAAGTTTTTTCACTTCCCCTGCGACCACAGCAAAGCCTTTCCCAGCATCGCCCTTGCGATCTCATGACTGAAAATAGACGCTATGATTTGGTGAGGAACATAATTATAAAGTAAAGAATGGCCGAAAGGATAGCTGCCAACGGAACAGTGATTACCCAGGCTGCAACAATTGTTACCAACTGTGAGCGACGTACCAGTTTTCGGCTCTTCAGTTTTTCCAGTCGTTTCTTCCTGGTTTCCCAATCAAGGTGATCAACATTGGATTCACCAGATTTCACTTGCGCATTTTCCAAAGCAATGAATGCCTTGCGCCGTTCCAAATAAGACAAATATTCACGTAAAAAACCAACACCGAATACACCGCCTACGGCAATGTGAGTGGAGCTGACAGGCAGACCCAGAGTTGAGGCAATGATGACGGTTATTGCTGCAGAAAGGGCGACGCAGAAGGCGCGGGCTCTG
>JABJOR010000203.1 GCA_018664265.1 Rhodospirillales bacterium | reverse complement strand
TATGGCTGGTTCCGTGCAGAAAGCGGAAGTGAGAAGCGAAAACCTAAAAATTAATTTCGACTTCTAGTTAGAGGGGGGTAATAGGCCCTCGATTTATGCAGGCCAAGTAGGCGGCTAATAACCCATAGCGGGATATTTTTCTTTTCAGGAAGTATGCCCGGAATGGATACTTTGAAAAATCAATTCAAGTTACTTAGGCATACGTTGAGAAAATGCTTTGAAAAATTCACGGCAAACTGACGCAGCATATTCTGGTGAATACTTTGTCACGTCAATGGAAAGCTCCAACCATAATCCATCTGTCATAGAGACAAATGCGTCAATTGTTTGATCAAGGTCAGTATGGAGTTGTCCTAACTTGTCAGCTCTCTCAAATAATTTGTGGATATAGCCGCGGTACCATTCATAGTATTCCTTATACACGAGTTTGAGATCATCATCGTTTCGAGACGCGATCCAGAAACTAAACCACGCAGCAAGAGAGACATCATTAAAGTATGGTGTTTCAAATGTAGTTGTTACCAAGTGATCCAGTGCTTTCCACGGGTCGTCATTGGTTTTCACATTTTTATCAATGTGCATACGAAAATCATCGCACAGATACTTGCAGGCCTGAACCATAAGATCCTGTTTGTTCTTAAAGTGGTGGCGGATTAGTCCACGTGACACATTTGCCCGCGATGTGATTTCCTCGACGGTTGTCTGGTGAATTCCCTTCTCGGCGACGCACAACAATGTTGCGAATACCAACTCACGTTTTCGCCATTCTGTTATTTCTTTTTGCGTCTTGGGTTTAATACGTGATGAAACGAATCGGGTTGACCCGTTAGGCTCTTCATTTCTGTAAATATTATTTTCAGATTGATTTTCTGTTGCCATCTTTATTACGTTTCAAACCCGTATCATTGGTTGGCAATTTATAGGGATTCTTTCAAGACAAAGCCATACATAACAGCGCTCATTTCGTTAACTAACAAAAAACTTGCTAAACGTATAGCAAATTATTACAGTTCACTCGGTAATCTATGTATCTATTTTTATCGAGAATTAGACATTTGGAGGCGGGAAATGAAAAAAATGACAACAGACCAACAACGAAAAGGATTAAACAGGCGTCAATTATTTAATGCGGCCTTGGTCGCAGGTGCTGGCACAATACCCTTGCTGATGGTTCCAGGTTTATTACGCGGACAGGAACCCCTTAGATACTTCACATGGGCAGGTTACGAAGTCCCTGACCTACATGGAGATTACATCTCTAAACATGGTGGCTCGCCAGAAATATCCTTTTTTGGCAGTGAAGATGAGGCTCTCGCAAAACTGAGAATTAGCGGGGGAATTGATATTGCTCATCCATGTAGCAGCACCATCATGCAGTGGCATGAGGCTGGTGTCCTGAAGCCGGTCGATGTGTCCCGTCTGAAAAATTGGCCAACCGTTCTTGACTCTTTAAAAGGAATTCCCGGAACAAAGGCAGGTGGCGATGTGCTATGGGTACCCTTTGACTGGGGCAGCAATTCCATCGTGTACCGTACAGATCTCGTTGACCCTGAATATATGAAGGAAAACAGCTGGAAGGTCTTATGGGACGAACGTTACAAAGGTCGAACCGGTATGTGGGACTCGGTTGACGGCGCTGTCGCCATGGCTGCGGCAGTGCTCGGGATTAAGGATACGTCTAATGTGACGGGCGACGAGTTTTCGGCAATTGAGAACCTGCTTCGTGAGCAACAAAAGAACCTTCTGTACTACTGGTCTTCAGAAACGGATGCGGAAGCCAGTCTCGCTTCTGGTGAATTCGCGGCAACTTACCTGTGGTCTGGATCTTACTATCGATTGAAGGAACAAGGTGTCCCTGTAGATTACATGCTGAGCCCAAAGGAAGGAATTGTTTCATTCGCTTGTGGTCTGGTTCTCCTGGATGACGGAAAGGGAGATGATGAAGCCGTTTATGACTTTATTGATGCCATGCTTAGCCCCGAATCCGGCAAGTTCATGATCGAACAATACGGTTATGGGCATTCAAATGCAAAAAGCTACGACATCGTTGATAAGGAGGTTTTGGAGCAGAATGGAATTTCCGGAACCGTTGAGGAATACATCGGCAAGACCAGTTTTTTCCAGTATTGGCCGACTGACCTGCGTACTCGTTACGTCAACATGTGGGAATCAGTGAAACTAGGATAACCACAAAAATACACACACAAAGGAGTCGAAGAAATGAACCAATCTAATACAGCCACAAACATCGCCGCATTGCCTGTTGAAACATTCGATGCTGAAAACGCTCAACTCGAACCATGGCCAGCATTTGATGCTGAAGATATTATATCCGGAAGCCCTGATCATCAGGGAACTATTATATACAGGGATCCATCAAAGCAGTTCAGCATCGGGGTATGGGAAT
>JABJOR010000202.1 GCA_018664265.1 Rhodospirillales bacterium | reverse complement strand
TTTAAAGAAATATGGGATGGCCCGGAACGCAGTCGCCAATCGGCAGAAATGCTGGATCCGGGGTTTTGCACCAAATATTGCCCCGAATGTCGAATTACCAAATTCAATATTGAATTTGATAAGTTGAACAATATCAAAACATCGAACTTTATATAAGAGATGCAGTGATGAAGCTTCCTTTTCCAGATGATGCCCGAAAGGAGTATTACTCTCTTTTGGATCAAGTATTTGACTCTAACATGTGGTCAGAAGGCGCTATGCAACGGCGTTTCGAAGACGGTTTCGGTGCTTTCGTTGATAGTGACGCTCGTGCTGTAACAAATGCGGGCGCCGGACTTCTTGCAATTTTCCAGTATCTGAATATTGCCGGTGGAGAAGTCATCCTTCCGACAAATACTTTCTGGGCGACCACACGTGCAGTGGTTCTTGCGGGTGGCACCCCTGTTTTTGCCGATATTGGGAAAGATGATTTGTGCTTGTCTCCGTCTGATATTGAAGACCGGATTACACCACTAACAAAAGCCATTGTGGTTGTTCATATTGGCGGTCATATTGCTTTTGAAATTGACAAGATTGTTGAGCTATGTGCCTCGCACAATATTCCTTTGGTCGAAGATTGTGCACATGCCCATGGCGCAACATGGAAAAATCAGGCTGCGGGCACATTTGGTTTCGCTGGTTCCTATAGTTTTTATGCCACTAAATCATTGCCTACTGGTGATGGCGGGATGGTTGTCAGTCGCAATGCCAATTTCTTGAGTTGGCTGGAAAAGTGGCGCAATTATGGGAAAGAAGTCATCGCGGGTACTGTTACCTATCCTGTAAAGGACGGGTTCAATTACCGGATGAATGAATTTACCGCCGCTTTGGGTATAGTTCAGCTTCAACGGTTTCCTCAAATTCTCGAGTGGAAGCGGGAATTAGCTACGAAATTTGATCAGATTTTTGAAGAGCGGGTCCAACTTCCAGAAGGTTCAATATCCGGTTTTTACAAATATATCGTTTGGGGGGGGGCAAATCTGGCCGAAAAAACAGGCCAGGTATTTGGCCCGGGAGATCTGAACCATTGGATTTATGGATCTCGTGAGGAATTGCCAGTAGCAGAATGGGTCGCTGAGAATCACCAGTGTGCGCCAATTTGGTATGGTTGGGAAAATGCAGACAAGTCGGTTGACGAGCTTTCTTCAATCCTAGGTGTGAGCGCTTGATCATAATTCCTTCCATCATAAACCTTGAGCTCACGAACCGCTGTAATCTGGAATGCGTGTTCTGTGATCATCCGGCATTAAAGCGAACCATGCGTAAAGGCGATATGCCCGTTGATATGTTAGAGGGCCTGTTGGAAGGGCTTGGGAATACACCTGTTTATGAATTGGGTTTGGTCGGATTGGGTGAGCCAACACTCGATAAACTACTTACGCAACATTTAGAAGTAATATCTAGGTATAGAAAGCTTTTTACGCGTATCTCGCTTAATTCCAATGCTGTTCCTATGACAAAAGCCAAAGCGCAAATGGTTCTTGCATCACCCATAAACCTAGTTACATTCTCGCTGAATTCTACGAACCGGGCGAGCTACAAAGAATTGATGTTGTTTGATAAGTTCGATGTTGCAGTAAAAAATATAAGAGACTTTATGCAGATGCGGCAGGAGAGTGGCCGCGACGACTTGAAGATTTCGGTTCAATTTATGTCTTCCCGATTAAATGCAACGGACGAAATGCAAGAGCTCTTTTCGGAATATTTGACCGAAGACGTGATCGTTTATAATCGCCATGTCTTTCACAAGCCTGCGTTAGATAACGATCAAGAACACTTGCTCGACCAAACCTCTTCAAACGGTGATAGTCGTTATCCGTGTTGGTCCATGTATTCGCGCGCCTATATTGACATCGATGGAAATGTGTATCCGTGTACTATTGGGAATGACAGCTATCGGGAAAATGGAAGCCTGCTAATCGGCAATTTGGCAGATAGTACGCTCATTGAAGTTTTTAACCAGCAGCACATTGAAGAGGCTCGCCGCCGTGCAGAAGATGGAAAGTTGCCTTTTTCTGAATGTGAAGACTGCACAATCTGGAGCTTGCTCCCAAATAACTTTGAGGCGAAATCCGGGAAATGGGTCAGAACCGACCAGGATGATATTCGTCTCGCTGAACTCGATAGAGAGGATTAACATATTGCAGCCATTTATTCCTTTTTCACGACCTACGGTATCAGATGTCGAAATCGAGGAACTTGTTGATAGCTTGAAGTCTGGCTGGATCACTACAGGTCCCAAGGTCTCTGAATTTGAAAAACATATTCTTGAATATACAGGCGCAGAGTTTGCCGCAGCGACTTTTTCCTGTACAGCGGCACTGCAACTCGCGTGTAAGGCCCTGGCGCTTGGTCCGGGCGATGAAGTGATAATGCCGACCTATACATTTACGGCTTCGGCGCAAGTTGTCGCAAACTGTGGTGCTACCCCTGTGTTTGTAGATGTCGAGCCAAGCTCAAGTTTTCTAATGGACCTCGATGAAGTAGAAGCAAAAATTACGCCTGCAACAAAAGCTGTTATGCCTGTTCACTACGCAGGCAACCCGGTTGATATGGATCGACTATACGCCATAACAAAGCCGCGCGGTATCAAAGTGATAGAAGATGCGGCTCACGCGATTGGATCATCCTATAAAGGCAAGATGATTGGCAGCCATGGCTCCGACGCTATCTGTTTTTCCTTTTATGCAACCAAGAACCTTTCAACAGCCGAGGGTGGCATGTTGTTGAGTAATGATGCTGATTTAGCCAAAAAGGTAAAGCAGCTGTCGATGTATGGAATATCTGACTCCAGAGAAATATGGAACAGCAGATACAGCAAAGCAGGTAGCTGGTTTTATGATGTAGAATTCATTGGTGAAAAAGCCAATATGACTGATTTAAGTGCAGCATTGGGAATTCACCAATTAGCCAGACTGGACGAGAGCAACGCCACTCGCGCTAGGTACGCAAAAATCTACATGGATGGTATAAATGTTCCAGGTGTGGAATTTCTATCTGTTCGCCCTGATAGTGAATGTTGTTGGCACCTGTTTCCATTGCTATTGCCCGAAGGGGTAGACCGGGATGACGTCATATCCCAACTTAAAGAGCGTAACATTGGGACAAGCGTTCTGTTTCGCCCGCTTCATTTGCACACTGCATATCGCAATCTCCTGAATACAAAAGAAGGTGATTTCCCAAGGTCGGAAGCTCTCTTTCACCGCTTGATTAACCTGCCAATTTCGCCTTCTATTTCTGACAATGATGTTAATTATATCGTTGAGAATGTAAATGACCTGTTATGTCCAAAATAGAATTGAGTCAATTTGAAACAGAGGC
>JABJOR010000201.1 GCA_018664265.1 Rhodospirillales bacterium | reverse complement strand
CCTGGGAAACGCCCGAAGCTCTGGATCTGTTAAAGAAACAACTCAAGCGCCCGGTGGCTGGAACATACGATGGCTACTTTGCCGTACTGTTGCGCGACACTGGTTACAGCAATGCAGATACCAGCAAACGCCCAAACAAAGTTGCCGTACAGATTATGGATAAATTGCGTAAAGGCCCTACCCCACTGCATGAAATTGCCATGCTGGGGCGTGGTGAAAAAATCCTGCAACGACTCGTCGATGAAGGCCGCGCGGTTATATCTGGATTCACACCCAGCGATGCCAGCCATGTTCTGGGCAAACAAAGTAACTGGAATACCGAAGCCGCACAGCTTGGCGCACAACTTTTTCTGCGCCGGATTTTTGATCAGGGCTTCTGGGAAATGGCCCAAACAGTCGAGGAATTCAGCGAACTGGTGTTTGAACGCGCCGTTGTCGATAGTGCAAAGACTGTCGCCGGAGCCGTGCTAGGCGAGCACTACGGTATTGAGCCTGATCCCAACTCGAAACTTGCACAGTTTCTGCTGGAGACAGCGGCTGGTAGCTCTCAGGAACCTTTCGAGCTGGAACACGATGATCACTACCCTGACCCGCTCAGCATGTCGATCAAACTGAACAGGCCCCTGCTCGCTATCGGAGCGCCAGCAAAGACATATTATGGCGGCAAGAATGGTGCGGCAAAAAGGCTCAACGCGAAACTCATTGATCTTCCCCACGCGGATGTCGCAAACGCTGTCGGGGCTGTTGTCGGCAGTGTAAAAGGCACAGCTGTTATATTGATTACTGAACCTGAGTCCGGCCTGTTTCGGGCGCACAGCGATAGTGGTGTGGAAGATTTTAGAAGCCTCGAAGCCGCTACAACTTACGGCGAAAAAGCAGCTGTAGACCTGGCCCAGGAACGTGCCCGCGAGCGTGGTGCATCAGAAACCGATACGTCGCTCATCCACGATGATATCATTGTTGAAGTTAGCGGCGGCTTAAAAGTTTTTGTAGAAAGTAAGTTAACCGCTACAGCCCATGGCAGACCCGATCTCGGAGTTTAGGTCAAAATGTTTCACGTGAAACAATTTGGCGTTAAAATTGGATATGAATAAACCAATCGTTGTCAAAGCCGGTACAGAACAACCCAATCCCATTTCCGGGATGACATACCCTATTCCAAAGGCCCTGGATAGATTACGGAAAGTGGCAGATATCGTTATCACCGATGATGAAAATGAAGACACCCTGATTGAAGCTGTGCAAGGCGCAACGGTGTTAATGATCACCTATGGGAACGTTTCCAGCAGAGTTCTAAAGGCTGGGCAACCAACTCTGAAGGCAATTATTAAAATGGGGACGGGGATCGATTCCATCGATTTTGACGCAGCTCGCCAGATGAATGTCGCCATTGCAAACTGCCCGAATTATGCCAGTTACGCAGTGGCCGAGTGTGCTTTTTTGTTAATGATCAATTGCCTGAAGAAATTCAGTCGCATTCGCAATGGCGTGCAAAAATACGGCTGGGTCGGTGCCACAGAAGATACCAAGAGCTTTGAGCTATTCGGTAAGACTGTAGGCCTGGTAGGATGCGGCCATATCAACACCCGGCTTTCCCAAATATGTCAGGGTTTTCAAATGCCCGTCCAAGCGTATGATCCGTATGTCTCTGCTGAGACCATGGCCAAAAGCAATATCCACAAGGCCGATGACTTGACGACGCTCACCAGAACATCAGACATTGTTTGCATATGTGCACCGCTCAATTCAGAAACGTCAGGCCTGATCAGTGCAGAGGTATTACAAGCCATGAAGCCATCAGCGTATCTTATCAACGTAGGCCGTGGTGCTTTAGTGGATGAAACCGCCCTGCTCTCAGCACTCCAGAACAACACTATTGCAGGATGCGGCCTCGATGTATTTTCACAAGAGCCCCTTAAGAAAGAAGGCCATCCCTTAAGTTCCTTGATCGAAATGGACAATGTCGAAATCATGCCCCACCTGGCGGCGTGGACACAGGACACCTGGGATCGATTGCAAGATGAAGTTACCGAGCATGTTCTGAATGT
>JABJOR010000200.1 GCA_018664265.1 Rhodospirillales bacterium | reverse complement strand
GGCCATGGTCGCAGCGTCACCTGGGGTGGTTGAAATTTGTGATCAAGACAGGGTAAAGGGATTGTTTGCGTCTTGTAGCTCTAAACAACACGGGCAAGCTGCCTGGAGCTTGTTGTTCTATGCCCTGTGGCATCGTCGCCATATACAGGGAATTTTGCCGGAAGGTGATGTTTTCGACGTTCTTGGTGGCTAGAGTCCACCAAACAAACTGAACAATACAGATAGTGTCAGAACTGAAATGACTGTTGTAAGTAAAGTTACAGCGGATGTTTGATCGCCGTAGACCCCATAACGTTGTGCCAGAACAAATGCTCCGGTTCCGGTTGGCAAAGCTGTCATGATGATCGCAACGGCCCCCACATGGGTGATAGGTCAAACACCCATGTGATCATGATCCAACATATAGCTGGCAGAATGAATAGTTTGATTACGGCAATTAATGCAACTTCGCCTGCGTCCTTGTTCAGTTTTTTTCCAACCAGAAACAGTCCTAACGAAAACAATGCACATGGCCCGGCTGCAGCTCCAAGAATATCACAAAATGCTGTAAGGGAAGCGGGGACAGGAATTTCACTAACAGAAACAATAATGCCAAGCACCGGGGCAACAAATAACGGGTTTTTTGCGAGGCCAACCAGTACATCCTTTGCAATTCCTGCCGGACCGCCACCAATGGATAAATCAGCTTCGACCAGTGAGCAGACCACGCCGAATATTAAAGCTGCGTTGACCACAGTAGCAATTACGGCTGGTACTGCGGCTTCCGGGCCGAAGGCTATCATTACTAGCGGGATGCCCATATATCCTGTGTTGCCATAAATTGCGCTCATGCCGCCCAGTGCGCTTTCGGCCAGTCTCCGTCCAGGATAAAGAATGCGCAAAATACCCATGGTCAGGCCAAGGCCGATAATCAGGCTTGCTGCATAGGTGCCTATAAATGCCAGATCAAAGATTATATCCGGGGACACTCTGGTCATTGCGATGAACAGCAGGACGGGCAGGGAAATATAAAACACAAACCCCGAGAGCGCCGGGCTAGCTTCATTGCCAAGGACTTTGAAGCGGCCTGTCAGATACCCTGTACCAACGATGGCAAACACAGGCAGCACTACATTGATAACGGCTTCCATAATTCCCCGGCTCTAAATTATTATTGTTTCTTCTTAGAGCATGGTGTCGGAAATGGCACTTGTTTTTACTGAATTGTTCATATCGCGCCAGGCATCACCATTAGCTACGAGACAGGTTGTCCCGTCAGAAGATGATTCGATCATAGTCCAACTGCCATCTGGGGATGCCAGAATTTCAAGGATTGTTCCTTGGGCGGTGTATCCCATAGAGACGGGTTTTTCGGAGTATTGTGAGGCAAGGCCAGCAATAACCGCTTCCCGGTTTTCACAAATCGGGGTAAAGGCTTCTTCTGAGCGTACTTCGTTGATGGAGGATATTCCTGCAATTCCTGCAAAGCAAACCGCCAACGCCATATTCTTTAGTATTTTTGATTCCATAACAATTTTCCCAGGCCATGGATTTATCTAAGTATGATAAGACCTTATCTGGAAAATTTAAAGCGATTTAGTAACTTTTTATGTGATGCCCATCACATTGCTGTAACTTTTTTTAATTTTTCTGGAATTTTTAATTTATTCAGCTCTCGATTTCTGCCAGTTCTGGAGTTGAATATTCCCAATGTTCACCTGTAGCCATCAAGCAACTGATGCCATCGGGTCGAGTGAGGACAATTGTCCAGGTGCCGTCTGGTGAAGTGTAAACTTCAAGCATTCCGCCATTGCTGGAGAGTCCTGCACTTGTGGGAAGTTCGTCAAAAACCTTCGCTAATTTCTCCGATACAGAGTTATGACCTGCACAAATCATTTCAGCAGAGGCTTGTGGTATGAGGGCGCTCATAATTAATAACAGAGCGCCTAACAAGGACAATTTTATTTTGGTCATTCTACGCTCCTTTCTACCCTGATCATTGAATCGGGGGTAATTGTTGAAGCTGCAGGAAGGAAACAGACTGGGTATGTTTCCAATATCCCACTTGTTTACTCTGATATTATATATGGTTAACAGTTAATGAATTATCAATTTCAATCAAATTTATGAGGGGCGTTTGCTTATACGTGTGATAAAGAAGGAGCACATTAAAGGAGAGTCATTGATGCAAACGACTGACAGTCTGACAATTATCCGCCCTGATGATTGGCATGTTCATTTTCGCGATGGGGATATGCTGGATGCAGTTGTACCGTACACAGCCCGTCAATTCGGGCGCGCCATTGTTATGCCGAATTTAACGCCGCCAGTAACGACTATTGAGGCTGCGACATCTTATCGCGAAAGGATAATGGCGGCTGTACCAGAAGGCGTATCCTTTAATCCATTAATGACGGCCTATTTAACTGATAGCGCAAAAAGCGATGATTTAACGATTGGTTATGCAGATGGAATTTTTGCAGCCGCAAAACTTTATCCTGCAAATGCGACGACGAATTCGGCGATGGGGGTCAGTGACCTGAGCAATGTGTTTGGTGTGCTGGAAAGCATGCAAGACAGTGGTATGCCGTTGTTGATCCATGGTGAGGTGACAGATACAGAGGTTGATATTTTTGATCGCGAAGCTGTTTTTATTGATACGATTCTAGAGCCATTGATCAGGAAATTTCCGGAACTGCGGATTGTTCTTGAGCATGTTACCACAAGTCAGGCTGTGGATTTTGTATCCGAGCGACATGAGACAGCCCCCGGTAAAATTGGGGCGACTATTACAGCGCATCATTTAATGATCAATCGCACGGATATATTCAGGGGTGGTATCCGGCCACATCTTTATTGCCTTCCTATTGCCAAACGTGAAAAACACAGACTTGCTTTACGCAAGGCTGCTATTTCAGGAGCTGGGCCGTTTTTTCTGGGAACGGATACGGCCCCTCATGGTGTATCTGCCAAGCAAAGTGCTTGTGGTTGTGCGGGGGTGTTTTCTGCTCCTGTTGCAATTCAGGCCTATACTCAGGTATTTGATGAAGAAAATGCTTTGGATAGGTTAGAGGATTTTGCATCTCGTAATGGCCCAAAATTTTACGGCTTGCCCAAAAACAATAAAACCTTAACCCTGACAAGAAGCGAAACTATCATGCCTGAGAAAATTTCTGTTCAGGGTGGTGACGATATCTTGCCATTTTTAACTGAAGAAGGCGTTATCTGGAATATGGATTTGTAATGCTATCTGGTTCAAGTGCTTGTGATTGCCTTCAAAAAATGAATACTTGATATAAATATGCATAAATATGCATAAAAACTGTGTTAGGGAGACATATGTCTGAAAACGTTCCGGCTCTCGTCGTTGAAGACCTGCATAAAAAATTCGGCAATGTTGAAGTATTAAAAGGTGTTGGTGTGACAGCCCACCAGGGTGACGTTATTTCTATGGTCGGATCGTCCGGATCAGGCAAGAGCACGTTCCTTCGCTGTATTAATTTGCTGGAAACGCCCAATGCCGGGACTGTAACGGTTCATGGTGAAACAATCGGCATGACGCAAGATCGCTACGGTGATCCAAAACCTGTTGATATGAGACAGGTTGAACGTATTCGTTCGCGTCTTTCCATGGTTTTTCAGGGCTTTAACCTTTGGTCACATATGACGGTTATGGAAAATGTGATTGAAGCACCGATTCATGTCTTAAAACAATCTAAAGCAGAAGCTTGCGAACGTGCAGAAGCTATCTTGCATAAAGTCGGCATGTATGACCGTCGCGATTATTATCCGGCGCACATATCCGGCGGGCAACAGCAACGTGCAGCCATAGCACGCGCGTTGGCTATGGAACCTGAAGTGATGTTGTTTGACGAGCCAACATCAGCACTTGACCCGGAACTTGTGGGTGAAGTCCTGAAGGTTATTCGCAGCCTTGCTGAAGAAGGGCGTACAATGATTGTTGTAACACATGAAATGTCCTTCGCACGAGATGTATCTTCCCATGCAATTTTCCTCCATCAGGGGATGATTGAGGAAGAAGGCGCACCAAAAGAAATGTTCACCAATCCGAAATCTGAGCGATTCATACAATTCTTGTCGAATACTCAGAATTAATCAGGCTATACTGAGGCCTTACTAAATATAAGAAATTAATCACAAAACGACTAAAGGGAGAAAATACAATGAATTTTAAAAAATTAGCACTTGCTGCCGTTGTTGGTATCATGGCTCTGGCTGGTGGTCAGGCAAACGCTGGTGATGCACTGCGCATCGGCGTTGAAGGCGCTTACCCTCCATTTTCATGGAAAGAAGCTGATGGCACCCTCAAAGGCTTTGATATTGATGTCGCATATGCACTTTGTGAAAAAATGAATCGCGAATGCACATTAGTAGAACAGGAATGGGATGGCATGATCCCGGCTTTGATCTCCCGTAAATTTGATGCAATCGTAGCATCCATGTCTATTACAGAAGATCGCAAGAAAAGAGTCGATTTTTCAGTTAAATACTACAACACTCCATCACGTATGGTTGCCAAGGATGGTGCAGGTTTTGAAGTGACCCAAGCTGGTATGGCTGGCAAGAAAATCGGTGTTCAACGTGGCACGACACACCAGTGCTTTGTTGAAAAGAACTTCCCTGATTCAGAAGTTGTTCTCTACACTTCTCAGGAAGATGTGTTTGCTGATCTAGCCTCAGGCCGTATTGATGCGCAGTCTTCAGACGCTTTGCAGGCAGAAGAAGGTTTCCTGAATACAGATGCTGGTAAGGGCTTTGCCTTCATTGGTGGTGATCAGGATGATATCCCTTGTCTGGGTGAAGGTGCTGGAATTGCCGTTCGCAAGGGCGATTCAATTGTGACTGAATTCAATAATGCCATTCAGGCTATTCGTGCCGATGGTACGTATGCAAAGTTCAATGATATGTACTTTGCCATGGACATTTATGGTAACTAATTTGTCGTGAGTATTTTGGAATTCGGGGGCGGCTCTATGTCGCTCCCGTTTTCTGGTAATAATTTTAATTTATTAATTTTATAGAGTTTACTTCATGGACGTAGTTTTTGAGTACAGAGGGCAACTGATCGACGGCACGATCGTTACCATAGGGCTGGCTCTATCGTCTTTATTGCTATCAGTCATCTGCGGGCTGATTGGCGCTTTTATGAAGCTATCTGAGTCCCGCATTCTTCAAAAAATTGGTAATTTATATACAACCCTGGTCCGGGGTGTACCTGATCTGGTGCTGATGATGCTGTTATTTTACGGTGGCCAGCAGTTGATCAATGATTTTGGTTACTGGACAGGCTTGTGGGATTATATCGATATCAATCAGTTTATTTCCGGTGTTTTCACCCTTGGCTTTATTTTTGGGGCCTATATGACGGAAACTTTTCGCGGTGCCATCTTGGCAATTCCCAAAGGCCAGATTGAAGCTGCTACTGCAGCTGGCATGAACCCCGGACTGATTTTCCGCCGTGTCACATGGCCACAAATGGTCCGGTTCGCTCTTCCCAGTTTTACCAACAACTGGCTGGTTTTGATTAAATCTACGGCTCTTGTTTCTGTCATTGGGTTACATGATCTGGTGTGGAATGCCTTTGCTGCCGGACGATCAGTCCGCATGCTATTCACCTTTATGATTGCAGTGTTGATAGTGTATCTCCTTATTACGGCTACATCAGATTTCTTCTTGCGCTGGATGGATCGAAAATACAGTGCCGGTGTGAGAAGGGCCTGACATCATGGAACAAGAACGTACCTTCCTTGAATATCTGCGTGATGTCAGTGAAAACAGCTCGCCGCTGGATTTTTATCTGATCTACGATAACATTGACCGGTTTTTCATGGGCGCATGGATCACTATCGAGATCACGTTTTTATCGCTATTTCTCGGTGGCTTGCTCTGCATTCCGTTGGCAATTGCCCGGGCGTATAAGACACCATATTTAAACGGCCCGATCTGGTGTTTTACGTATTTCTTCCGGGGCACGCCTTTATTGGTGCAAACGTATTTGTTCTATTTTGGCCTTGGCCAGTTTGAATGGGTTCGTGAGAGCTTTTTATGGGGGCCAGTATTAAGCAGCGCTTGGTGGTGTGTTCTGATCGCCTTTACGCTTAATACGGCAGCCTACACGACGGAGTTCCTGCGTGGTGCCATTGAATCAACTCCATGGGGCGAGATTGAAGCCTCAAAGGCCAGTGGTATGTCTCCATGGACCCGGATGCGACGTATTGTGTTACCCAGTTCTTTTCGTCGCGCATTACCAGCCTATTCCAATGAAGTAATCTTCATGGTTCATGGCTCTGTTGTAGCCAGTACCGTGACCTTGCAGGACTTACTCGGCGTTGGGCGATGGTTGAACGGTCGATACTATCTGGCCTATGAAGGCTTTATCACAGCCATGGTTTTCTACATGTGTATCGTGTTCATGATCTCAAAAGGCTTCAAGTTTGCAGAAAACCGCTGGCTTGGTCACTTACGCCAACGTGATACCTCTTTGGATGAAGCCGATGAGCCAGTACTGATTGCTATTCGCTAATTGCTAAGCAGTTGAGCGCCCTGTCTGTGAGCCAGAGGTTCATGTCCGGAAATTTTCCCCATGATCGTACCAGGGCGAACAAGCCTGTCGGTATGAACCGCAAATAATAAGCCACTTTGTTGGGCGTAAACAGGGGTGCGGGCCTTGCTCAGATCTGGCTCGGTTATATCAATCAATTCTGCCAACAAGTCACCGACCTCTATTATATCACCGAGCTGTTTCTTCCAGGCTATAAGGCCTTCACGTGGGGCTGTGAACATATCAATTGCATCGAGCGGTGAAGGCTTGCATAAGGCTTTTGGTAAGTCATCTGCGTCTCCTGAGATAACGCCGCGGCGGATTAAAAAACGATACATGTTGGCAGCATCAAGACTGCCCAATTCATCGGACACATCGCATTGCCCTCGCAGCTCCACTGTGGTTGAAAAACAAGCCGGGGGTAGTGCATCCTTGTTCAGACCAAGTTCCTTACGCACCGTAACCCACGGGTTGGCATGTGTTTCATCAAACGGGCCGCCAACCAGTCCTGTATCCAACATGACCACCGGAACGCCCATGTCGCAGGCAAGTTCCATGGTAATGTCCTCATGTTCGGCGTGGCTGTACAAATGAAGCATCGCTTCCCAATCACAGTGCAAGTCGAACACATAATCAGAATCCACTGATAGCCCTAGTAGGGCCTTGCGATGAGCATCCTTTTCACTTTCTTCGGGAAGCTTTGAAACCACTTCCAGTAAAGCTTTGCGCATGATGTTGAGGTTCTCGTCACGATTATTGCCGAGCTTGTCCCGGACGGCCTCTAACACAGCTGGGCTCAAATCAGGCCAATCCCGATTGAAGTTTCCGCCACCGTCGGCAAGCCGAAACCGCCCTAATACCCGATCATTGACTGATTGTGACAAACCAACGGGGTTGGCATAGGGCAACATAATGATCTCGCCCTGAATTTCGCCCCTGGCTTCGGCCTTGTCCAGTAAAGCACTCAGGTGGTGAGAGGCCATGATTCCAGGCCATTCATCCGCATGCAGAGCAGATTGGAAATAAACCTTGGGACGCGCACCGGGCGTGCCCCATCGCCAGACGGTCAAATGACGGCTGGTACCAGGGCTGGTCGCGGGAAGGGGGATGGTTTCAGTTTTACGGGACATGATTGCGGGTGAGCCTCTGCTGTACAGAAAAATTCGTACAGCAGAGTTTCATCACTCAGGGTGCCCCGTCAAGTCTGCTTATTTAAGTCTTTATCCGTAGGATACGCAGTCTTTGCAAACTGTTTCAGAGACATCACCGTTCAGGTGAGCCTGACGCAGAGCCTGGAAGCCTGCGGAAGTCCAGGCTTCCATAAAGCCAACTTCGTTCAAATCGCCCATACGAAAACGTCCATCATGGTCGAAACAACAAGCCGACAGATGGCCTTCATAGGAAACACGGGCTTCGGTAAACAGCGACCAGCACGGCATGGGAGAGCGCATAGCACCGGCGCGTCCAGGGTTGCCGCCACGAATGTCCCATCCACGGTCTTTTTCGTCCACACTGACCAGATCGGCCTGTGAATAGAGCGGAAGATCGTAGACTTCATCCATATAAGGCTCCAACTCATCAACCATAGCCTTCATGCGTTCTCCTTGATCACCATCATAGGCGATGTAGGAGCCATAAAGGCCACAATCATAGCCGCCTTCTTCACGAACTTTATGGGCACCTTTGACGTTGGCGACCAGATCATGGAACATGCTGCCTTTGACCAGAGCAATAGACTTGAATTGCTCTTCATCTGAATAGTTCAACGAGAATTTCAGGCTGTCGAGGCCAGCTTCCATGCAGTCTTTGACCTTTTCCGGGGTGGAAAGTGATCCGTTGGTGGTCAGGAAGACATACTCAATTCCTGCGTCTTTTGCCGCCTTGATAGCATCCGGCAGCCACGGCAGGATAAAGCTTTCACCAAGGTAGAACATGCCGACTTCCTCAACACCGGCTTCCTTGAGCTCTTTGAGGAGCTTCACATAGAAATCCCACTCCATATCGCGCTTGTCACGCAGCTTGTAGCCGGTGGCGCAGAAGGAACAGTTGAAATTACAGCGTGCGGTCAATTCTATCTTCACACTGCGTGGGCAAGGTGGGGCCGCAACGCGGCGCTCATCGCTGATACCCGTAATTGCATCGATACGTTCTGTAATCTTTCCGATAGCCATTGGGTCTGTTCTCCGTTTTGCCGCACTATAAAAGACGCGGCTATATTCAATCTTCAGGGGACTTTCGTCCGGTTTGCAAAATGCTGGTAATAACTGTGGGCATCACAGTTTTACAGGTTAATAGCACTGTAATGTCCATTATATTGATATTTTCTGAAGAAAGATGCAATGAGATAGGTCAATTCCTGGAAACAACTTTTCTAGATTAATTCTAGTCTAATTCTATGTTTTTCAAGGTATTTTAGAAAAAATTTGGCAAACCATGAAGCGCTTGCTTGACAGCCTGTGCCCCAGCGCATTATATCCCCCGGTCCGTATCAATACGGTACGCCAAAAATAGTATGGCGGAGTAGCTCAGCTGGTTAGAGCAGCGGAATCATAATCCGCGTGTCGGGAGTTCAAGTCTCTCCTCCGCTACCAATTATATCAATGCCTTAGCTCTTTCGAGCTAGGGCATTTTTGGCTCTGGGGTAACACCTGGGGGAACAGTGGCTAATTTATCTGTAG
>JABJOR010000199.1 GCA_018664265.1 Rhodospirillales bacterium | reverse complement strand
TCTCGCACGTGGGACGACAATCTTGAAGCCGCCATGCTGGAGAATTATTCCGAAGAAGAAACTCACGGCATGATGTTGCGCTATCGTCATGCCTTTGGCCATGGGTTCCAGGATCAGTACGGCGCGGCAAGCGCCGTGGTGGATATCCCGCGCATCGACAGCGTCGTTGAAACCGATGTTATCGCCATGGACCTTTATAATGAGCCGGATAACAAGTCGGGTCATACCGACATCAGTGTCCGCTTTCAGTTGTTCCATCCGGACAAGCCCATTCCGCTTTCCCATGTTCTGCCCATTATTGAGCACATGGGCTTTACGGTTATTGAAGAATCACCGCACAAAATCGAAGTTGCCGGAAAGACACCACGTATCGTGATGATGCATGACTTCGGCCTGAAAGCCAAAGATGGTGGCAAGGTTGATTGCGCTGCGATTTATGAAGATTTCACCCGCGCCTTTAATCGTGTCTGGTACGGATATGCGGAAAGTGATGGCTTTAACGCGCTGGTCTGTCAGGCCGGTTTGAACTGGCGGGAAGTTTCCGTGGTTCGCGCCTATTGCAAATATTTGCGCCAGGTTCGTATTCCTTATTCGCAAAGTTATATGGAACAGACCCTGTCCAATAATCCGAATTTTGCTAAACTGCTGGTACAACTTTTCCAGGTTCAGTTTGACCCCAGTCAGACCAAGACATCACAGCGTGAAATCAAGAGCATTCGCAAACGCTTCATGAGCGCGCTGGATACTGTGACCAGCGCCGATGAAGATCGCATCCTGACACGCTTCCTGAATGTGATCGATAATTCCCTGCGCACGAACTATTACCAGCGTGACGTCGATGGCGGGTATAAACCGTGCCTGTCCATCAAGCTTGATTCACAAAAGTTGGAAGATATTCCGCTGCCCAAACCGCTGCGCGAAATATTTGTCTACAGTCCGCGCGTAGAAGGTGTACATCTTCGCTTTGGCCTTGTGGCCCGTGGCGGCTTGCGTTGGTCGGATCGTCCGGAAGATTTCCGCACGGAAATTCTGGGATTGGTAAAAGCCCAGCAAGTCAAAAACGCAGTGATTGTTCCGGTTGGATCAAAAGGCGGCTTTGTTCTTAAAAACATTCCGACCGTTGGTGGTCGCGATGCCTTCATGGCAGAAGGCATCGCCTGTTACCAAACGTTCATTGCAGGCTTGCTGGACATTACAGACAATATTAAAGGCAACACGATCACGGCTCCAAAACAGGTCGTGCGTCACGATGGCGATGATCCTTATCTGGTTGTGGCAGCCGACAAGGGAACGGCGACGTTCTCGGATATTGCCAATGGTGTATCAGAAGAATACGGTCACTGGCTGGGCGATGCTTTTGCCTCCGGTGGTTCGCAAGGCTACGATCATAAAGTCATGGGCATTACCGCGCGTGGTGCTTGGGAATCTGTGAAACGGCACTTTCGCGAAATCGGTAAAGATATTCAAAAAGAAGAATTCAACGTTGTCGGTATTGGCGATATGGCAGGGGATGTGTTTGGCAACGGTATGTTGCTGTCTAAACATATCCGTCTGCAAGGTGCCTTTAATCACATGCATATTTTTGTTGATCCCGATCCCGATCCTGCAAAAACATGGATCGAGCGCAAACGTTTGTTTGATCTGCCGCGTTCAAGTTGGACGGATTTTGACAAGAAAATTTTGTCCAAGGGTGCAGCGATTTATGAGCGCAATGCAAAGTCCCTTTCTTTGACGCCACAAATCAAATCTCTGTTTGGCTTTAGCAAAGATAAAGTAACCCCCAATGAGCTGATGACCGCCATGTTGATGGCCCCGGTTGATTTGCTGTGGTTCGGTGGTATTGGGACTTATATAAAGGCCGATAGCGAAAGCCATCTGGATGTTGGCGATCGGGCCAATGATGCCATCCGTGTAAATGGAGAAGATGTCGCGGCAAAGGTTGTTGGCGAAGGGGCCAATCTGGG
Source organism: Rhodospirillales bacterium (assembly GCA_018664265.1). Classification (GTDB taxonomy): domain Bacteria; phylum Pseudomonadota; class Alphaproteobacteria; order Rhodospirillales; family Casp-alpha2; genus JABJOR01. The sequence continues at coordinate 388 of JABJOR010000199.1, read as the reverse complement.
TGCGACCCAACTGGGCCGTATTGAATATGGCCTGAACGGTGGACGCCTGAATACGGACGCCATTGATAACTCCGCCGGGGTTGATTGTTCAGATCATGAAGTGAACATCAAAATCCTGATCGACGCCAATGTTGCCAATGGAAAAATGACGGTCAAGCAACGCAACAAGTTACTTGCCAGCATGACTGATGAAGTTGGTTTGCTGTGTCTGGTGGATAACTATCAACAGAGTCAGGCGATTACGCTGACCCAATCCAAAGGTGTCGGAGCCATTGAAAACCAGGCCCGTATGATCCGTAAACTGGAGAAACTGGACAGGCTCAATCGCTCCGTTGAATACCTGCCCGATGATGAAATGATAGCCGAGCGTATTGCAGATCGTCAAGGC
>JABJOR010000198.1 GCA_018664265.1 Rhodospirillales bacterium | reverse complement strand
GATGACATTCTTCACCCACGCGCAACAGCCTTATTATTACAAGGCATGAAAAAATTAAACACAGATATGGCATACTCCCAAGGTGAAATGGTCCCTGTAGATTCTCCAAAAATGCAGGCGCCCGATACACCCGTCAGTGACGACGCACCAACCCTGTTGGATAACCCGCTTGAAATTACGCTGACGTATCCCTTGTGTAACCTGACTTGCGTACTTGCTTCTCGAGAGGCCGTCAACAAAGCACAAGGATGTGATCCACGAGTGTTTTTTCAAGACGTATCGTTTCTAGTCCGCATGTCCCAGCACACGTCCTTTGCCGCCCTGCCACAAGCATTGAACTGGTGCCCGGCTGAGGCTGAAAATCGAGGATCAGATATTGGTGGTGGTGCCCAGGTTCTCCATGACATCAATCTGGCCCATGCCAATCTTATTGCTGATTACCCATCCATACCCAACAACCTGAAGGTCCGGGCATTGCAGCGAGCAACATCAAGATCCTGGAAATGGGCACGCCGCAGAGGTGGTAAATCTGTCTTTTCAAAATATTTTATGCGCAACGTACTAGCTTATATTTTACCTCACGCCGGAAACACAGCCATGCGCATTCAGGCAACCTGTGACGCCTTTCACGAGCCTGAACCTGTGCGGGTCATACCAGTTTCCTGATCCAAATTTATTACATTGAAAATGATGCTTTGCATCGCTCGCTCAAGTCTTCTGCGACCCAGACACAGTGATCAATTTTTCCTGAGAAAATAGAAAAATACCCCGGAGCAAGCTCATCAATAATGGATGGCCGGGTATCTGTGCTGTTCTTGTTTCGCAGCACAACACGGGGGCCTTCCAGATAACCAATAATCTTCGCATCTCTGAGAGACGGAAGAAACTTCTGACAATCAGCAAGAAACTTCGCTGAATACTCTTCCTTGTCAATTTTTGAAAAAGGTGACGTTTCCTTATCCAGCCAGGCCGGATCAATACCAATTTCCTCTTTGGTATCAATAACAGAATGGCCGACATGATAAATCAGGAAATCATTTGATTTGCCATAAGGCAGCAACGTCATAAAATTGCCATCCATGATGGTTACACCGACACGTTCCATATCGGCACGAATGATTGGAATAACCGTATATTCAAATTGCTTCGGCTCAACAGAACAACCAAGGCTGGAAGCCAGACCATTATTGCTTGCATAACTACAGTTTGCGATTGCATTGACACTGTTGACTTGGCCTGATGTATCGATTAATTCAAAGCCTGTTTCCGTCTTGCTGACTTTTTGAATATCGATGCCAGTCATGACATCAATACCAGCTTCATGAAGTCTTTCCTTTAGCCTTTGCCTGAGAAGCTCTGCATCATAAACCATTTCCGGGCAAATCAGCCCTGCATCTACATTTGCTACTGGAACCTGAAATGTCTTGGGATCAATACGGGTATAAGGCAACCCTTCTGAGTCACAAAACTCAAAGTACTGTTGCGCCGATGTCATTGATCCTTCACTGGCAATAAAATAAGCATTGGGAAAACTGCCATCAATGCAATCTGGAAACTCTTGCTTAAAATGATCGAAACCTGCTTTACACTGACGCGCCGTTTCCGATGACCGGGGATAGTGAAAACCAAGATGCAATCTGTTTTGATTATTCTTGGAAGCGCCCAGTAAAATATCATTCTGGCGCTCAAAGATTGTCACATTAAAGCCAGAACTTCTTAATTTCAGGGCAGCCATGGCGCCGAAGATGCCGCCGCCGATAACACCAATCATGGGTCTCTCAGACATAAGACCCGCCATTGATGGGAATGCACGCACCGTTAAGGCTGATCCAATGCGGCTGGCACAGATCAAAAATAATTTGCCCAAGATCTTCAAGCTCAAGCAGTGCGCCTGCCGCTGTATCCTGGATATGACGTTTTTGAATTTCTGGAGCCATGTCATGGAACATGGTCGAGTCATTGATCAGCCCCGGCATGATTGCATTGATCCGTGGCCTGCCGTTCATGGCACGGGCTTGTGATTTGACAAAAGAAATAATAGCCCCCTTCGCTGCTGCATATATAGGATCAAAACTGCCCCGCTGAGCAGAAATAGATGACATCATGATGATGTGTGAATTTTCAGAAAAAGATGGTTGGATCGCTTTTATTAATTTGGCCTGCCCGTTGAAATTGACCTGCATAACACTATCAATTTCAGAATTCTCATAAGCAGCGAGATTATTGCCTGGTAACACACCCGATAGAAAAATTGCTGTGCCAAGAGGTTCATCTTCTACGCTTAAATGGTCCGCTAATGCCTTGATTGAATCTTCGTCAGATAAATCCAGCTTCATACAATGCGACTCTGAATTTTTCATAACGGGTTTGTTCTTATTATAGGTAGTAAGAACTGAACAGCCCGCGTTTTCAAATTTGTTGATAACAGCCTCACCAACAGAAGATGAGCCACCAACAATGAGCACAAGATTTTTAATTTGAAGGCTTGTCATCTGAATGATCCAAATTGGCATTGAAGAAAGATTGATACAGTTTTAAATATTTTCATCTACGTCACTTTATATAGGCATTAAGCGTTAAGAAAGGGCCATCTCTTTTAACTGACTTTCAATACCCTCATTAACAACCTCAACAGGAATTAATTCGATACTGCTTCCACCAAAATCCTGGGCTTTGATAATAGTGATGTCTTTTGTATAAGGCGCAAACTTCGTTGGGCTTGTCGGGCCATACAAGGAAACCATGGATGCACCCCCCGCCGCCAGCATATGGCCTGTCCCGGAACAATTAGCGACCCCAACATCAAGCCGTCCACCAAGGACAACCGTTACGCCAGGCCCACTTAACGTGTTTCCATCAGCAGCTTCCAGTTCAAGTGGCGCAATTTGCACATCCGGGATTTCATTGATAATTATTTCTTTCCAGGGCAGCTCATCAGGCCCCAGGAAAAAAACCGGCTTACGCCCCATTATAATTTGTTGTTTTGCTACAGTGATAAAGTTCTTTAATGGCCAGCACTTGCCAGAATCTTTTCTGCCGGCTCCAGGCGCCAAGCCAATATAATTCTGTCCTGAAGGTAGGGCTTGTTCGGCAGCCTCAACATATTCCGTTGGAATATCAGCCTTACTGTCAGGCCAAGTCAGACCCTCTTTCACCAAATCCAGTAGCTGTAACAAACGTTCTGTCAACGTGCCTGATTTAAGCTTTCTACCTTTTGGGCAGCGTGAAGACAGAGCAAAACTCCACGTCGATGAGATAAACAAATCATGGGAAATTCGACGAAGGGCCAATGTAAACTTTGGATGCTTCTGGGTATCAATGATCACATCAAAATGATGGTTCGGTAGAAGTCGAGTAAACCCAAGCGCCGAACCCCAAGTATTTCCCAAGGCGGTGTCCGGGATAACTTCTGTAATAAGGCCGCGCGCCAGTGGCTCCAGAGAGCTTTGAAAGCTGAGCGGATGATGGCCTTGAATCCAGCTAATCTCACCTTGCGGGTATGCATCACGGATGGCGCGCATAAAAGGCAGTTTGATTAAATTCTCACCAATAGCATCATCACCGTGGGGCCCTATATAAACAAGAATTCGTATTGGAGACTCTGAATCACGCATAAAGTTCACTGCCCACTTTGGGTCGTCAACCCATCACCAACATAGGAGGGCAGCGTATCTTTATACGTCCCTCTTTCTGCACCGCTGGCGGCTACCAACAAGATTTTCCGAATGAACATGGACATTTGAAATCGATAGGAAGGCTTTGAGCCGTCAATGGACATTGTGGGGAATAAAATCACTTCAAACGGCTCTGCCCCACCCACAATATCATTCCAGGATTGCTGGTAGAAAGCACCGATATTGGCATCCAGAGCATGCCACTTTCCATTAATATTCACTTCATTAAAAACATGACCATGAACTGGAATAACAAGAATACGGCTTTCTATTTCACTTCGATCCAGTAGATACTTCAAAAGATACGCATAATCCGTACAACAGCCAATTTTTGAATCAAGATAGAAACGAACGCCAAGGTTTTCCTGATCACGGGGTAAGTATCCTGTCTCTTCATTTGATACAGCACATCCTGGACCATCGACATCAATTGCGTTTCCAAATGAAAACAGGCCTGAGACGGTATTCAAATAAAATAACGATCTTAGATAATCACGATCCTTTATTGCCCATCGTGTTTTCAACACATCCTGATATTTATTGAAATTTTTATCAACAGCCCGATAGAAGTCGTCAAAGCTGTTTATAGTATCCGGATCAAGTACAGATTTATCAAAAATCAAATCGTAATCAACGGTTGGCAGGCGCATAGAATGAATACGCTTTGCATAAACACCTTGCGCCGTCTGATTGATCCATATCGTTGAAGACCAGATAACCGGAAGAACCAGAACAACCACCAGCAGTCTTGTAAATCTCCCCGGATGAAACAACCCGGGTATCATCGCCAGCACCAAAAAACCAGAAACAACGCCAGCCAATACTTTGAAAATATAAATTTTCTTGGGGCCGAGTACACCACCGGATTTAACAAGAGTCAGCGGATCAAAACCCACTACCTGCAATAAATAATTACTGATATAGGGCAACGAGACAACACCCCAAAACAACACCGTCAGGCCAAAAGCCAGCAAAGCAAAGGACGATGTAGATTGGAAGATCGTGTTTACTTTTCTCAAATTCAATCTCATTTTTCAGCGGAAAATGGCTTTATCTGAGTATCAATAATGTCTGTTGAGTTATGTTCAATCAATGTTACAGAATCATCGTCTTCAATTTCAATCGCATCGATTGGCTCAACATCCGGAAGTAACTTATCAACCCTCACGGCATGGGGCGGTACACGCCATTCATAGCGGTCAAAGCCGTTACAGTTATCGCATGTTGCATGCCAGTTACGCACTGTGTTACCACAATCGCCACACACATAGGCCGGGTCCGGATCAGCTATAGATGCCTGCACCAGCCATTTTCGACTGCTGGCAAGATCATTATGCTCGGCTTCTTCCAGCTCAGCCATCATCCGGCAAACCCGTGCGGATTGGTCATTCTCATGAATGGCGTCCAGATGCGTACGAGCCTGTCCCCAAAGATCAGCGTCAAGGGCGGCGCGGGCAACGGCCAAATTGCTTTCCACATGTCCGGGATTGAACCCGGCCAGGCGTTCAACAGCTTTAACAACTTCCAGCAAATTTTTTGCAGCGCGGGAATCACTATACAAAATCACCAAATCCGGGTGCGGTGTACGCCCCCAGGCCTTTTCAATCATTGAGGCAGCCTTGCGTAATCTTCCGGTTTTAATCCAGGACCGCGCAACGCCCAACACCGCAGGCACAAGCGTGGCATCCAGATCAACGGCGGCGCGAGCCTGTTTCAAGGCTTCCGCGTGATCGCCTGAGCTTTCCGCATTCATGCTGAGCTGATAGGACAGTACAGCCTGACGGCGACGGCTGTTCTCATGGGTCAGGTGTTTGTTACGGGCCGCTTCACGAACCGTTACCCCGGCATCGAGCCATTGACCTGAGCGTGTTTGCAGCTCGAACAAGCTTTGGGACACCCACTCGCTATCCGGTTTCATGCGGTGCGCGCGTCGTGCCAGGGCGACAGCTTCGCCCATGTCATCGCGCGCCATGGCTTGATTCAACAATCCACGCAGACCCAAAAATTCGGTTTCATTGTTCTCTGTCATGGCCTTGAAGAAACGCTCTGCTGCACGTTCATCACCGTTAAGCTGGGCGGCTTGTGCCGACAGCAACATGGTCAATGGCGGATCGCTTAGAATACCTTCTGCCCGTCTGGCCTGCTTGCGTGCTTCTTCTGCGTCCCCGGCTGCCACGGCTACCATTCCCTTGGTCAAAGCCTGGAAACCTTTGTTGCGTTTGCGAGAACCCCAGGCGATACGCATGCTGCCCGGCGCGCGCACAATGAACAGCCACAATCGGTAAAGCAAAGCACTTAAAACTGCGATTGCACCAATGCCAATTGCCAGCACACCAAACGTTGTATCAATCTGATACCCGGCCCACTCCAGCGACACGGAACCCGGTTGATCGGCAAGCCATGCAGCCCCCGCCGCAAGCGCTGTAATGATGAGAAAATATCGCAGGGCTTTCCACATGGCCTTAACCCTTTACCGAAGAAAGCTGCGCAATGACCGAGCTATAGAGATCGTCCAGAGCTTTTTCGATTGCAACGTAGGTCCGAGCATCATCAAGCCACAAGGCAAAAGCTTCCGCCGCCGGGCCTTCAAGCGCCTCAATCACAGAAATAACGTTTACCAGGTCGCCTTCGCCAAGACTTGACTGGGCTTGGCTAATCCGGGCATCAACAGAATCTAGCCCGGCAAGACCATCGATTTTACGGATGGTGACAAGACCGCTTAACTTGTTTAGAACATCATTGATCCAGCCACTTTCCTGAGTCTGGTGATCAGCTCTGACAGCTTCCAGAATGGCGGCTTCAAAATTAGCGCGCAACTCCCCAAGCTGTATGACGCCCGCGTTTGCCCGGCGCTCTAATACATCGAGCGCAGACTGTACATTTGCCTCATCATCCACAGTTGCAACAACCGCTGCCATTTCTGCTGAATAAGGTCGACCTTCACGCACAATTGTTCGCAACTGGCCCACCGCCAGAACCAGCGCTGAAGCACGAACAATACTATCGCTTTCGCCGTCTGCGCGTGTAGTTTCGCTAGTAGACGAAACTTCAAGAGACTCGATACGTTTGGAAATATTTGCCAGCGCTTCCTGATCTTTGCTATAGGCGTCAGTGCTTTCCCGGCTTTGCATTTCCATGGTCTTCAGACGTTCTGATAATTGATTGATGGCAGAATCTGCTATAGCTGCAGCTCCGCCAGTGGAGACCGCCACGGCCATCTGTTCAACATTCTGTACAGAGGCCTCAACACTTTCCAGACGGGTAATTGCGGCTGCCAGCTTTTCACTTATCTTGGCGCGCTCTTTTTCCAATTCCTGAAAGGCGGCCAATTCTCGTTCAGCAAGTGTGTTCTTCTCCTGCTGCTGGCTTTCCAGCTCTTCCACCCGATTTTGTAGCTGGGCAACCAGCGGATCAGAATTAAAGTCTGACTTTGGTAACAGCGGTTCCACATAGGGCCACCAGTAGTTCCAGGAAACCCCGGCCCCGGTAACCAACCCGGCAAATATCAAAAGTGTAATCAACACCCCGGCAACTGGGCCTGATTTCTTTTTTACTTCAATGGGTTTCGATGTGGATGCTGCAGGTGTTTTTTCTATTGTGCTTTTATCGGTAGTTTTTGCAGCGGTAGATACTGTTTTGGCCGTATCTTTTGTTTCGGACGCTTTAGCCACAGGCTTTTTGGTTGTCTTGGTCGTCTTGGGTTTTATGGTCATCAATTTTTTCTCTCGGCATCCATAAGATCAGGGCACTTTACAGTATATTTTCAAGTTTGGCTGAGCGCACGAAAAACATCGTCTACAAGCGCATCTTCTTTTGGGACAGACGCAATGGAAACACCCTTCCAAGCCAATACATCAACCTCTTTTGCTACGGCTTTACTTAAGCAAAACACCGTTACAGACTTCAACGTATCGTGCAATCCCTGCTGCTGAATTAAATCATTGAAGGTTGCGGCGGTTCTGGGCGAATACAGCAAGACACCATCCAGTGCACCAAAGCGGAAT
>JABJOR010000197.1 GCA_018664265.1 Rhodospirillales bacterium | reverse complement strand
TTCACCTGCTGCATCAAGAACGCGAATTATTCCGTTGCCGGGGGATTTGAAGGTTTTCGGGTGGGAGCCATACTCCTCGGCCTTTTGTGCCATCAGCCCAACATTGGGTACGCTGCCCATAGTCGCCGGATCAAAGGCACCGTTTTCGATGCAAAATTTAACTGTTTCATCGTAGACACCAGCGTAGCTGCTATCCGGGATAACACACTTTAGATCATCCTCAGAGCCATCCGGGCCCCAACCCTTGCCACCGGCGCGAATAACGGACGGCATGGAAGCATCAATGATGACATCGCTGGATACGTGAAGGTTGGTTAGTCCCTTGTCGGAATTCACCATGTAAAGTTCGGGCTGGCTGTCCATACAGGCCTGCAGGTCGGCTTTTATTGCAGTCGCTTGATCGGCAGGTAACGTATCGACTTTGGCATACAAGTCACCAAGACCGTTATCTGCATTAACCCCCAGTGTGGCAAAGGTATCAGCATGCTTATCAAAAACTTCCTGAAAAAATACATTTACCATATGACCAAATAAAATCGGGTCAGAAATTTTCATCATGGTGGCTTTTAAATGTAGAGAAAACAGCACGCCTTGTGCTTTTGCTTCTTTGATTTGCTGTTCATAGAAAGCTCTCAACGCACGAACATTTATCACCGTCGCATCAGTTACTTCACCGTCGATTAGGGGTAATTTTTCAAGTAAAACCGTAATGGCCCCGTTCGGGTCAACAAATTCAATACGACTATCGCCGACGGAGGCCGCAGAAATGGTGGTGGATGTTTCGTTAGAGCGGAAATCGCCTTCGCTCATGCACGATACATGGGTTTTTGAATCCGGACTCCATTTTCCCATTCGGTGCGGGTTCTTGCGAGCAAATGCCTTGACCGCAAGCGGTGCGCGGCGATCAGAATTGCCTTCACGCAATACCGGGTTTACCGCACTGCCCATAACTTTGCTGTAGGTGGCTTGGGTTTTTTCTTCACCGGCGTTTTTCGGGGCCTGTGGGTAATCAGGAATATCATAGCCCTGGCTTTGGAGTTCTTTAATTGCGGCTTCGAGCTGAGGGATTGATGCGCTGACATTTGGTAACTTGATAACATTGGCCCCGGGCGTTTTAACCAGATCACCCAATTCGGCCAGATCATCACTTTGTTGTTGATCGGCGCTCAGGTTCTCAGGGAAATGCGCCAGAATTCGACCTGCAAGGGAGATGTCGCGCGTGCCGACATTGATACCAGCCGGCCCGGTGAAAGCCTGAATGATAGGCAGGAAGGAGCCACTGGCAAGTTCTGGGGCCTCATCGACCTTGGTATAAATGATATTGGGTTGCGCATCTGTCTTCTGATCAGCCATGTGTCTCTACTCCGTAGGAATTGATTTTTGGAACCAATGATTGGGGGTACGACACAAACCATGTTTGCATCCGATCAGAACGGACTGGATGCGGCAGTATCCCCCATAAATTTGTAAAAAGCTTTTACGCCATTTTCAAGGACAATGCAATTCCCCGCTCCGTAACGGCACATGACATATCTGGGACATTGTCGTCTTGTATCATTAGATGATATGTCGCTGTTTATAGGCTAGGGCAAGGTCTACAATAGTATTGCAATTCAGGGATTTAGAGATGTCTTCAAAAGAACCAGCGCCAAAAAGACGATCAGGTGGACGCTCTAGCCGTATGGCTGCGCGCAGCACGGGTGATTCTGGAAAGAAGGTCGTCAGCAGCGGATTGGTTGGCGGGCGCTATGCACCTCTGCTGCCTTCGGAAGTGGAGACAATAATCGGTTGTGCGCTGGATGTGTTAGCTCAGATCGGTGTCGGCTCCCCCACACCCGAAGTTGCTGCTGAGGCAATCAAGCAGGGGGCATCTGTCGATGACGATGGGCGGTTGCGACTGCCCCATAAACTTGTTGAATACATGATATCCATTGCTGCGAAGGATTTTACTCTCTATGGCCGCGATCGCAGCCATGACCTTCAGGTAAACACTAGCCGTGTTCATCTCGGGACAACAGGATTGATCGTGAAGATGGTTGATCCCATAACCGGCGTGCATCGAGAATCGACCCTCACAGACCTCTACGATTATGGCCGGATGGTCGATGCATTGGAACACATCCACTATTTCAGTCGCTCCATTACCGCCAATGATGTCACGGATTTATATGCCTATGACATGAGCGTAACCCATGCCTGTCTGTCCAGCACGTCCAAGCACATATATTCCGGGTTTGTTGACGCCGCACATGTGAAGGACGGCCTTGAGCTGTTGGACATGGTTGCAGGCGGGCAGGGCGCGTATGCAAAAGCCCCGTTCATGACCGCTATTGTTTGCAGCATTGTCTCCCCTCTGCGCTTTGGTAAGGAAAATGTAGACGTCGCCATTGCAGCGGCGCGCGCGGGCATCCCACTCGCCATGGTTATGGCAGGTCAGGCAGGCGCGACGGCCCCGGCGTCATTATCGAACACACTGATTATGAGCTTGGCAGAAGCACTCGCCGGGCTGGTTCTTATCAACCTGTTTGTGCCGGGCCATCCCGTGCTTGTCGGAAGTTGGCCCTTTGTTTCTGATCTGCGTACCGGGGCATTTTCCGGGGGTGGCGGGGAGCAAGCTCTGCTAACCAGCGCCTCGGCCCAGATCACCAACGCTCTGGGATTGCCCAGCAGCCAGGTCGCAGGCATGACGGACTCGAAAATTCCTGATTTTCAGGCCGGGGCCGAAAAAGCCATGACGGTAGAACTGGCAGCCCTTGCCGGGGGTAACATGATCAATTCCTCTGCCGGAATTTGTTCAAGCCTGATGACGGCGTCCTTTGAGGGGGTGGTTCTGGATAATGATATGTTCGGAAATATCCTGCGGACCATTCGCGGCATCGACGTCGTTGATCCGGGAAAATCAATCGAGATTATCCAGCGCGCTGTTTTCGGCGAAGGTCATTTCCTGGGCGATCCCAATACGCTTGCGCTCATGGAAACTGAATACCTGTATCCAAAACTGTTTGACCGCACCACCAGCGACGACTGGGAGGCACAAGGCAAGCAAGACATTCGCGAAAGCGCCCGGGAAGTGACGCAATCCATTCTGGATTCACATTACCCATCCCACCTCGACGAAGCACTGGATGCGGAGCTGCGCAACCGCTTCCCGATTCAGTTGCCACCCGTTAGTGAGCTGAGAAAGCGGTCATTCAAAGGGTAGTTGTTAGATAATCGCCCCAATCTTCAGTCCCTCAAAGATCGCTGCTTCAGCGTCTCTGGGTGCCAGGCAGTCGCCGATTACATGGACTGTGTGTTTTCCGCCTTCAAGCTGCTGAACCAGTTCAGTATTGGATGCGTGTCCGTGGGCGATGACGATTGTGTCAACGTCCTCAACAACGAGGTGTTCTGAAACAACGGTACGTTCCAGATAAACCGTGTTGGCATCCGCGCCAAAGATGCGTGCATAGGGGATCATTTCTACGCCCAGACCAAGCAATTTAGAATTCCACATGTTCTTGATGTACTGTTGAAGGGTTTCACCGGCGGACGCGCCCGTTACAGCAAGGCGGACCTTACATCCTTCACGGGCCAATTTCTCGGCGATGCCCAGAGCTACCCAATCCGATGTCCAATCCGAAATCAGAACGGAACTGCCTATTTTGGCGGTTCCGTCCAGGACCTGCCATGCATCTACAATGTTTGCCTCTTCTGCGCCCTCAATAGTTGGCATATATGGTTTAGCTCCACAGGCCAGGATGATTTCATCCGGGGCATGTTCTTCAATCACATCAATATCAACAGCTTGATTGCACAGGATTTGAACGCCAGCGCGCTCTACCTCATGGGAAAGGTTTGTTATGAGGCCGCCAAACTCTTCACGTCCGGGCAGCAATTGTGCCCTGAGCACCTGACCGCCCAGACGGGCTTCACGTTCCATCAGTGTCACCTGATGACCACGGCTTGCCGCCGCCTCTGCGGCTTTCATTCCAGCAGGGCCACCGCCAACAACCAGAATTTTTTTAGGGGAAGGGGCGATTTCCAGTTTGCCATAGTCAAGCTCTCGTCCTGTTTCCGGGTGCTGAAGGCAGGAAACCCCGACACCTTTTAGAACATGACCGATACAGGCCTGATTGCAACCTATGCAGGCTCGAATATCATCTATGTCACCTTTTTGTGCTTTGTTTGGCATTTCAGGATCACAGATCATTGCGCGGGTCATTCCACAAAGATCAGCTTCGCCAGTTTTGATCGCCTCTTCAGCAGTTTGCGGTTGGTTGATTCGTCCCGTAACAATCACTGGTCCAGAGAAGCGCTGTTTTGCAAGAGCGCCCAACGGACTTGTGTATCCGTGTTCAAAATTCATGGATGGCACAATATGGGTTGCACCCTGAGAAGTTGCCGACGTGCCAGCGACAACACTGAGGTAATCAAGATCATCATTCAATGCGGCTATTGCAGTCAGAGACTCCTCTTGCGTCAACCCGGCGTCATTCTTTTCATCAACGGAGATCCGCATCCCGATAACGATGTCATCGCCAACCTGTTTACGCACAGCAGCGATGACTTGTTTGATGAAGCGGAGGCGATTTTCTTCCGATCCACCGTATTTGTCGGCCCGGGCATTTACAGACGAGCTTAAAAATTGGGCAGGAAGATATCCATGGCTTGCGACAATCTCGACCCCGTCGGCTCCAGCTTCCACCATCCGGCGTGCCGTCTGCCCATAGCCTTCAACAATTTCGTCAATCATATCGACCGTCATTTCGCATGGGATCGTGCGAAAACGTTCACTTGGTGATGCAGATGGGGCGTAGGCAAGAGCCGCAGTGCCATCCATGCTATCGGAAACTTCCCGACCCGGATGAAACAACTGTCCAAAGACTTTGGCACCATGGGCGTGACAGGCCTCGACGATACGCCGATAACCCGGAATAAAGTTATAATCCGTGGCGATTAATAGGTATGGGGTGTAAAATGCCGTGTGATGAACGGCA
>JABJOR010000001.1 GCA_018664265.1 Rhodospirillales bacterium | reverse complement strand
TCCTGCGAGCGGGTTTTCCAGCCAACTTTGCGAAACCACCCCACGGTGGTGCTGTCCAACAATGACGGTTGTGTGATCGCCCGTTCACCGGAAGCCAAGGCGCTGGGGGTTGCCATGGGAGAGCCGTTCTTCAAAATGCTCCGTCGCCCCGAATGCAAAGACGTCGCCATCCGTTCAACAAATTTCACCCTCTATGGCGATTTGAGCCAACGTGTCATGAACACACTGGCCCGGTTCTCACCCGATCTAGAAATCTACAGCATTGATGAATGTTTTATGGACCTGAGCCACCTGTCCATTGATGATCTGGAAGACTTCGCCAGCACCATTCGCACCACCGTCCTGAAATGGACAGGCATCCCGGTCAGCGTCGGCATTGCACCCACCAAGACCCTGTCCAAGGTCGCCAACCACCTAGCCAAGAAATCACCGCTCGGCGTCATGGATTTAAGCGACCCAGGGAAATTGGAAACCGCACTGGCGGACACCGATGTTCGTGAGGTCTGGGGCATCGGGCGGCGCTGGGCTAAAATGCTGAACGGGCATGGCATCCGCACTGCCCTTGATCTGCGTCGCGTACAACGGCCCTGGGCACGGGCACGCATGGGGGTAGTGGGCCTGCGCACGGTGGATGAACTATCTGGCATACCCGCCATTCCCTTTGAAGATCACCCACCGGACAAGCAAACCCTGTGCACCAGTCGCAGCTTCGGCCACACCATGCACACCGAGGACGAACTGATCGAAGCTTTCAAGACCTTCTGTGCCATCGGCTCAGAAAAGCTCCGCCGCAAGGGGATGGTCGCCAGCACCGTGCAGGTTTTTGTGCGCGGCAATCCGTTTCGCGAGGAACTGCCGCAATACGCCTGTGCCACAACAGTGCCTCTGGAAAACTTCGGGCCATCGACCAGCAATCACACAGGCCAGATTGCCAAAGCCGCCATAGCTGGATTGAAGCAAATTTTCAAACCCGGCATTCCCTACAAAAAAGCAGGTATTTTACTGTTGGGGCTGAGTCGCGAAGACGCCGCCCCGCGCACTCTGTTCGATGTCACCATCAACCAGCCCGACCCGCGCCGCGCAAAACTGATGAAAGTCTTCGACACAGTGAACAGACGCCACGGCCCCGGCACGCTGAATTACGGTCAAATCCCGCGCGGCCGCACATGGTACATGAACCAGCAACACCGCTCACCACGCTACACCACGCAGTGGAGTGATTTGTTACGCGTTAGATAAACTGATTTTTGAGACAACAGAATCCAGAAAACGTCCGTCGTGGATACCTTCTTTAACGCCGTTGATCTCGACCGAGAATTCCCGATCATCGGTGCGTAAGGGGGCGATGTCGAGGACTTCTTCCATGCAGGTTTCCAGCGCCAATGAAGAGCGCAAAGGTCGATGGAAGCTGATACCTTGTGTGGCAGCCATCAATTCAACAGCAACGATACCGTAAGCATTTTCCGCCATGTCGAGCAGACGCCGTGCGGCGTAGGTCGCCATGGACACATGATCTTCCTGATCAGCCGACGTTGGCAGACTATCTACACTGGCAGGCGTAGCCCGTTGGCGGTTTTCGCTGACCAACGCGGCGGCGGTGACTTGCGCCATCATGAAGCCGGAATTCAGGCCCGGCTCTGGTGTTAGAAATGCTGGCAGGCCACTCATAGCCGGATTCACCAGCAGCGCCGTGCGACGCTCGGACAGGGCACCGATTTCAGCAATCGCATTGGCGATCTGATCGGCGGCAAAGGCCACAGGTTCGGCATGGAAGTTACCACCGGAAAGCACCTCATCGGCATCGGCAAAAACCAATGGATTATCCGATACCCCGTTAGCCTCTAAAATCAAGGTCTGTGCAGCCATGCGTAACTGGTCGAGGCAGGCGCCCATAACACGGGGCTGGCAACGCAATGAATACGGGTCTTGTACACGCTCGCAATCCACGTGGCTTTCACGAATACGACTACCAATCATGGTTTCCAACAAAGCCGCCGCCACAACAACCTGACCGGGCTGACCGCCGAGTAGCTGAATACGTGGATCAAACGGTGCGTCCGAACCTTTCATGGCCTCCACGGAAAGTGCACCGGACATCAGTGCTGCCTTGAAAGCATCTTCCGCCATGTTCAAGCCACGCAGGGCAAGAGCTGTTGACACTTGCGTCCCGTTGAGCAGGCCCAGACCTTCCTTGGCGTATAATTCAATTGGCTCAAGACCTGCCTTGGCGAGGGCTGCGGCGGCGGGCATACGCTCGCCATCCACAAAAGCTTCGCCTTCGCCAATCATCACAGCCGACATATGCGCCAGCGGTGCCAGATCACCAGAGGCCCCGACAGAGCCCTTGGCCGGAATAGCCGGGATCACGCCGCGCTCCAGCATGGCGAGCAGCAGCTCAATGGTTTCAATGCGAACGCCAGAATAGCCACGCGCCAGCGAGATCAACTTCAGTGCCATGACCAGACGGACAGTTTCTTCATCCAGGAGAAACCCTGTGCCTGCACAATGCGAGCGCACCAGACGCACTTGCAATTCACGCACATCCGTTGCTGAAATGCTTTTGCTCGCAAGCAGACCGAACCCCGTATTGATGCCATAGACAACACGTTCTTCCTCAACAACACGGGCAACCATAGCCGCCGCAGTCTGCACCGGGGTTCGCCAGTCACCCGCAAGATCAAGAGCAACACCATCACGTTCAACAATGCGCATTTGTGCCAGTGTCATGGCACCGGGGGTAACTGTTATCATATCAGGCATAGGCTTTAGTCCTTCAGGAACGGTAAGTTGAGGTCGTGTTCTTTGGCACAATCAATTGCAATATCGTAACCAGCATCTGCGTGTCGCATGACGCCCGTTGCCGGGTCATTCCACAATACCCGTGCAATGCGATCGCGTGCGGCGTCACTGCCATCACAGCAAATCACCATACCGGAGTGTTGCGAGAATCCCATGCCCACGCCACCGCCATGATGCAGTGATACCCATGTGGCACCGGAAGCCGTATTTAACAAGGCATTCAGAAGCGGCCAGTCTGATACGGCGTCGGAGCCATCACGCATGGACTCGGTTTCCCGGTTGGGGCTGGCGACAGAGCCTGAGTCCAGATGGTCACGCCCGATCACGACGGGGGCCGACAGCTCGCCACTGGCAACCATTTCATTAAACGCCAGACCAAGCTTGTCACGCTGGCCCAAACCAACCCAGCAGATGCGCGAAGGCAGGCCCTGAAAATGAATACGCTCGCGCGCCATGTCGAGCCAGTTATGCAGGTGCGGGTCGTCGGGAATCAGTTCCTTAACCTTGGCATCGGTTTTATAGATATCTTCCGGATCACCGGATAAAGCGGCCCAACGAAACGGCCCAACCCCCCGGCAAAACAACGGGCGAATATAGGCAGGCACGAAACCGGGAAAATCAAAGGCGTTTTCCACACCGTTTTCCAGGGCGACCTGGCGGATATTATTGCCATAATCAACAGTAGGAATATCCATGGCATGGAAATCAAGCATGGCCTGCACCTGAACAGCCATAGACTTGCAGGCAGCCTGCACCACGCTATCCGGGTCGCTGACCTGCTTGCTTTCCCATTCATCTACAGTCCAACCGGAAGGTAAATAACCATGTAGCGGATCATGAGCGCTGGTCTGATCTGTCACAATATCGGGGCGTACACCGCGCTTGACCAATTCAGGAAAGACATCGGCTGCGTTACCAAGCAAGCCAACCGATACGGCCTGATCTTTGGCATGGGCGCCATCAATGATCGCAAGGGCTTCATCAATCGTTTTGCATTCGCGATCCAGATAACCCGTCCGCAGGCGCATCTCGATACTGCTGGCCTTGCATTCAACAGCCAGCATGCTCGCTCCGGCCATGGTCGCAGCCAAAGGTTGGGCACCACCCATACCGCCAAGCCCGCCAGTGAGTATCCATTTACCCTTGAGGTCGCCACCGTAATGCTGACGTCCGGCTTCGACAAAAGTTTCATACGTTCCCTGAACAATGCCTTGCGAGCCGATATAAATCCATGAACCAGCCGTCATCTGGCCGTACATCATCAACCCGGCCTTATCGAGCTTGTTGAAATGATCCCAGTTGGCCCAGTTTGGAACAAGATTGGAATTTGCGATCAACACACGCGGGGCGTCAGCGTGCGTGCGAAATACGCCCACAGGTTTCCCCGATTGTACGAGCAGTGTTTCGTTGTCTTCCAGAGACTTCAAACTGCTGACGATTTTATCATAATCAGCCCAGGTCCGGGCCGCGCGGCCAATGCCGCCATAGACCACCAGCTCTTCCGGTTTTTCCGCGACATCGGGATGCAGATTATTCATCAGCATGCGCATGGGCGCTTCTGTCAGCCAGCTTTTACACGAAAGCTCATTGCCGTGCGGTGCGATAATATTACGACTATTGTCCAGACGTTTGTTGGTCATAGTTTCTTCTCTCTATCAGGAGCGCGTTAGAAGATCGCGCGCTATAATATTACGTTGAATTTCAGATGATCCTTCATAAATCCGCATGATGCGAACATCGCGGACATACCGTTCCAGTGGCATATCTCGAGTGTAGCCAAAGCCGCCGTGAATTTGCAGAGCCTTGTCGGTCACCCGCGCTGCCATTTCAGAAGCGTGCAGTTTTGCCATACCAGCCTCTAACGAAAACCGCTCGCCTTTGCCACGCTTTATGGAAGCATCAAGTGAAAGCAAACGCGCAGCACGCAGATCT
>JABJOR010000196.1 GCA_018664265.1 Rhodospirillales bacterium | reverse complement strand
GGGGGTGACTTTGTTTCTTTCCGGGCGCGACAGGGGGCGGTTATCTGAGATCAAGGCAGAGTGTGAGGCGGCCGGAGCCAAGGTAGAGACCCGTAAAATTGATGTTACGGACAGGTTCGAGATGGGAGCCTGGGTTGTGCTGTCTGATCAGGAATGTCCGCTTGATCTGATCATTGCCAATGCGGGTATTTCCAGTGATGTTTCCGGTAAAATCGCACAAACCCTCGTAGATGAAGACATCACCCGCGATATCTTTGCCACCAATATGGCGGGTGTCTTGAATACGGTTCTGCCTGTCATCCCGCTTATGGCAGAACGGGGAAAAGGGCAGATTGCCATCATGGCCTCACTGGCCGGTCTTCGAGGGATGCCCTCGGCTCCGGCTTACAGTGCCAGCAAAGCCGCTGTCAAAGCCTGGGGGGAAGGATTGCGCGGGCAACTGGCTCCACGAGGCTTACAAGTCAACGTGATTTTTCCGGGGTTTGTGGAAAGCGCCATCACAGATGCCAACACATTTAAAATGCCGTTTCTCATGAGCGCCCCAAAAGCCGCCCGGATAATAGTCAATGGTTTGCGCAAAAACAAAGGCCGGATAGCCTTTCCATTTCCTATGTACGCCGCCATGTGGCTGCTTAGCATCCTGCCGCCAGCCTTGGCTGATATCTTTTTATCGCGATTACCGAAGAAGTCTTGATCAGGGTCAGTTAGCGCTCTGAAGTTTACGCCACTTTTTAACGTTGCGATTATGCTCCGCCAAAGTCTTGGAAAAAGCGTGACCACCTGTGCCGTCGGCAACGAAGTACAGTTCATCACTTTGCACAGGGTGCAGCACAGCCTGCAGAGCATCACGACCCGGGCAGGCTATTGGCCCCGGAGGCAGGCCCGAAATCACGTAGGTGTTATAGGGCGTTTCCTGTTTTAAATCTGCCCGGCTTAGAGGACGGTCCAGCACATACTCGCCTTCGGTAATGCCATAGCTGACCGTTGGATCAGATTGCAGGCGCATTTTCAGGCGCAAACGATTGATAAACACAGCGGCGACACGGGCGCGTTCTTCGGGTTGGCCTGTTTCTTTTTCAACAATAGAGGCCAGGATCAAGGCTTCCTGTGGGGTTTTGAAAGGCAGGTTTTCTGCCCGTACATCCCACAGATCATTCAACACATCCGTCATTCCCAGACGCATACGTTCAACCACGTCCTGACGATCTTCCCCATAAGAAAAGAAATAAGTCTCTGGCAACAGCGCCCCTTCGGAAGGATTGGCGAAGTAAACCTCGCCACTTAGACCTTCGATAGTCGAAATTTGCTCAATAATCTGGGCTGTCGTGAACCCTTCAACAATTGTGAAGCGGCGCAACACAGTCTTGCCAACCTTCAAGACTGCCAGAGTTTCCCGTGCGCTGATCCCGGCTTTGAAAACAAACTCTCCGGCGTGCAAATCATTGACTTCGCCACTGAGACGCGCGCCAAGCTCAAAGGCAATGGCATTCTTGACCACGCCACCAGCTTGAAGTTGCCGGGCAATGGATTTCAGGCCACTACCGGGCTTGATTATGAGCGTGGCATCAATTTCATGAGGGCCGGGACGGGTAAATTGAGTGTACACCCACAGGGTTGATCCGCCGCCAGCCAGCACAGCTAGCAAGACAACAACGATTAGCCCCTTGATAAGCCATCGTCCCATGCACCGATATCCTATCAGTCAAGTGCCTTGAAGATGAGCGAAGCGTTGGTCCCGCCAAACCCGAAGGAATTAGAAAGGGTCGCCTTGATCTTACGTTCTTTTGGTTGATGCGGAACAAGGTCCAGATCACAACCCTCGGACGGGTTATCCAAATTCAGTGTTGGCGGCGCAACACCGTCGCGCATGGCCAAAATAGAATACACAGCTTCAACCGCGCCAGCAGCACCAAGCAGATGCCCGACAGCCGACTTGGTTGATGACATCAACAAATCATAGGCACTGTCACCAAAAGCACGTTTGATCGCGTTTAACTCAATAGTGTCGCCAAGCGGTGTCGATGTTCCGTGCGCGTTAATATAATCAATGTCTTCCGGGTTCAGCTTGGCACGTTTCAATGCAGCATTTACACAACGGTACGCGCCATCGCCGGATTCTGCCGGGGCCGTGATATGATAGGCATCACCGGACATTCCGTAACCGACAACTTCGGCGTAGATCGTCGCACCGCGTTTTTTGGCATGCTCCAGCTCTTCAAGAACCAGAACGCCAGCACCTTCGCCCATGACAAAACCGTCACGGTCCTGATCCCATGGACGGGATGCTTTTTCAGGGGTGTCATTGAAATTCGTGGACAGCGCTTTGGCCTGGGCAAAGCCAGCCATACCAATACGACAACAGGCGCTTTCCGCACCGCCGGCAATCATCACGTCTGCATCATCAAGCATAATCATACGTGCAGCATCGCCAATCGCGTGGGTTCCTGTTGCACAAGCCGTCACCACAGAGTGGTTAGGCCCCTTAAAGCCCCAGCGAATGGAAATATGCCCGGACGCCAGATTGATCAGGCTGGCAGGAATAAAGAAGGGAGTCAGTCTGCGCGGTCCGGATTTATCAACCGTGAGCGTGCCTTTGGCAATTTCTGACAAGCCACCAATGCCAGATCCGACCATAACACCTGTACGACACCGTTCTTCTTCATCGTCCGGTGTCCAGCCGGCATCTTCTACGGCTTGTTGGGCCGCTGCCATGGCATAAACAATAAAATCATCCATACGGCGGCGATCTTTGGCAGGCACCCAGTCATCCGGGTTATAGCTGCCGATCGAACCATCATCGGAAGGAATAATCTGAGCCGCGATCTTCGCCGGGATATCCGAGACATCAAAGTTCTCGATAGGATTGATACCACACTCACTGTTTAAAATGCGCCGCCAGTTTGACTCAATGCCACACCCTAGCCCGTTTACAATCCCCAGTCCTGTAACAACAACTCTTCTCATTGCTCTACCATTCCTATTGTTTGTATCAATCCCTTTAGGGGTTTAGCACATATTCAAGCCATCCCCCAACAGGAAACAGGCACCGCGTTCACTTTGTGAAGCAGTGCCCTAACCGGAATTCCAGTTTGCATCCTGAATAGATATACGCGGCAAGATATTGCCCCGTCAGAAAGCCTGATTAGGCAATCTGTTCTTTGATCAGATCGACAGCATCTTTGATGGTGAGAATTTTCTCAGCAGCATCATCAGGAATTTCGCAACCGAATTCCTCTTCGAATGCCATAACCAGTTCAACCGTATCAAGACTATCAGCGCCCAGATCATCGATAAAGCTGGCTGATTCGACAACTTTTGCTTCGTCAACACCAAGGTGTTCCAGAACGATTTTCTTAACGCGTTCGGCTACGTCACTCATACTTAAAATCCCTATATTGAATATATGTCAAATTTGTTTCTCAAAAGCCTACATTTTAAGGCCTCAAGATGTCGTTTCGTAACACACTTTATTCTGGTTGACTAGTACCCACAACAGCCAAAAGTGCATCATAATTGTAAATTTTGGCCCTTAGACCATCGCCATACCACCATTGATATGCAGCGTTTGTCCGGTAATGTAGCTGGCCTCGTCACTCGCCAGATAAACAACCCCGGCAGAGATATCTTCAACTTCCCCCAAACGGGCAGCAGGAATATTACCCATCAATGCGGTTTTTTGATCATCCGTAAGGGCATCGGTCATAGGCGTCACTATAAATCCAGGAGCCACACAGTTCACCGTAATACCCCGCGATGCAACTTCCTGAGCGAGCGCTTTTGACATACCAACCATACCGGCTTTTGAGGCTGCATAATTAACCTGACCAGCATTACCGGTCTGCCCGACCACGGACGATATATTGATAATGCGTCCATAACGGGCCTTCATCATACCGCGCAGGCACGCCCGACTAAGGCGAAAAGTGGCTGTCAGGTTGACATCTATGACATCCTGCCAGTCCTCATCCTTCATGCGCATAGCCAGCCCATCACGGGTCAATCCGGCATTATTGATAAGAATATGGATATCGCCCATAGCCTCACCAGCCTGTTTAACCAGATCAGCAGGGCCGTCTGGATCGCTCAAATTACATGGCGTAACATAAGCCCGCTCGCCCAGCTCGGATGCCAAAGCTTCCAGAGCTTCAACACGTGTTCCGGACAGGGCCACGCTTGCCCCGTTGGCATGCAGTGTACGCGCTATGGCACTACCGATCCCGCCAGAGGCACCAGTAACGATGGCATTCTTTCCGCTCAAATCAAACATCTGTTTCTCCCGATATATTCAGCTGTCAGTACCAGCAAATTATTTTTCAAAATTCAGGTGATGGCCGCTAAAACAGCTTCTATATCTGCCGGTGTAGCTACATTCAGCGACGTCATATCTTTGGCGATTCGCCGTGTCAGCCCACTGAGAACCTTGCCTGAGCCAATCTCGACTAAAGTTTCAATACCCTCACCCTGCATCCACAGCACGCTTTCGCGCCAGCGAACCATATGGGTAACTTGCTCGACCAACATGGTGCGAATATGATCTGCTTCACTGGTGGCGCAGGCTATGACGTTGGCAACCAGCGGCACCACAGGATCATTCATCTTTACTGCTGCCAGAGCTTCAGACATGGCTTCTGCGGCCGGGGCCATCATAGAGCAATGAAATGGCGCGCTGACAGGAAGCAAAACAGCACGTTTCGCCCCGCGCTCCTTGGCAATTTCACAGGCATATTCAATGGCGGCTACTTCACCGCTGATGACGATCTGACCGTCGGCGTTGTCATTAGCACACATGCAGACGCCTTTGTGTTTGGCTTCATCGGCAACACTGCTGGCAGCTTCAAGATCAAGCCCCAACAAAGCAGCCATAGCGCCTTCGCCAACCGGCACAGCCTGTTGCATAGCGCGACCACGGGTTTTCAGTAACCGGGCGGTATCTGCGATTGAAAAGGTTCCGGCTGCTGCAAGGGCAGAATACTCGCCCAGAGAATGCCCCGCAACGAACATCACGGTCGATGCCAGATCGATATTACCTTCTTTTTCAAGCACACGAAGTGCCGCCAGAGAAACAGCCATCAATGCCGGTTGGGCATTTTCTGTCAAAATCAGCTCGTCTTCCGGTCCTTCAAACATCAATTTGGAAAGATTCTGCTCCAGAGCATCATCAACTTCCTGCAATACATGGCGGGCTTCAACAAAAGCCTCGCTCATTTCCTTACCCATGCCAACAGCCTGGGAGCCCTGTCCGGGAAATACAAATGCACGTGTCATATGTCGTGATATACCTTGTTCAATGTTGATTAATGTAAGGATACACTTGAATAAGCCTGTAATTTAGCAGGGCGGACATGACACCGCCAACGCTTATCTGTCAAGAAATCTGTGCGATTTTTGATATTTCAGCCAAAACAGTGATAAATTGGGGGGGTTTGGGGTGAAGCTTTGTGTTAAATTCACTCAAGCGCCGTTAAGGCTGCGCTCCCGCTTGGTCGCTAGTCCTCGCTACGCTCGTCCGGTGGCTTTCACAAGGTCTGGGGACTCTTCTCGGGCAAGATTTTGTTAGATTCACTCATGCGCCAATGTTGCTAAATAAATTTAGCAACTGGCTGCGCTCCCCTTGGGCCCTAGTCCTCACTGCGCTCGTCCGGGGGCATTCCACAAAGGCCAAGGGCCGCCGGCGCTAATGCGCCGCTCTTCGGGCAAAGCCCGTATTAAAAAGACTTGCGCTTAACAGGCGCAAGTGTATATTGCGCGCTTCGTTAAACCCTGCCGAATGGTTCGGCTATGCCCTGGTTAGATCCCAGGGTTGAGAAAATCCAGAGGGAGCATAATATGCCTTTCTACGAGACCGTGTTTATTGCGCGGCAGGACATCGCTGTCCCGCAAGTTGAAGCACTCACCGACACTGTAAAATCTATCATCACCGATCAAGGCGGTTCAGTCGCTAAAGTCGAGCAATGGGGCCTGCGTACTCTTGCCTATCGGGTCAAGAAAAACCGCAAGGGTCACTATATTCTTATGAATATTGATGCTCCATCCGCTGCAATCACCGAAATGGAACGCCAGATGCGCATCAACGAAGATGTTCTGCGTTATTTGACCATTCGTGTTGATGAATTTGAAGAAGAACCTTCCGTCATGATGCGTTCACGTGGCAGCGATGATCGCCCACGTCGTGGACCCCGCGATGAAAACTCCTTTGATAATTCTAATTCAAGAGATGATGCACCAGCACCTACACCTGCTGCACCTGCACCTGTTGTTGAAGCAGCCGTAGAAGAAACCCCAGCAGAAGGAGCAGAAGCATGAGCCGCACATTTTTCCGCCGCCGCAAAAGCTGTCCGTTTGTTGGTCCTAATGCACCAACCATTGATTACAAGGACATCAAACTATTGGGCCGTTTTCTGTCTGAACGTGGCAAGATTGTACCAAGCCGTATCACCGCCGTTTCCAACAAGAAACAGCGTCGTCTGGCGACTGCAGTCAAGCGTGCACGTTACCTCGCTTTAATTCCTTATGTTGTGAAATAAGCAAGATTGGATTTTCTGGTTCGCGCCAGGAGATAAATTTTCATGCAGAAAAATATGCTCATAGCAGTTGGCAGTGGCGGATTAAGTGCCGTCGCATCCATGGCATTCCTTAGCGGGATGCCGGGCGGATTGCTGTTTGTCTATCTTGCAACGTTACCAATCTTTATGGTGGCGTTCAGCATGGGAACTGTTGCAGCCTCTATTGCAGCAGTTAGCGGGATTGTCATGGCTGGCATAATCGGTGGTAATTTAACCGCTGGTGCTTATGGCCTGTTTCATGCTCTTCCTGCATGGTTTGTTTCTCGGCAAAACCTGTCTTCAAGGCAAGGCCCTGACGGGTCTGTTGTCTGGTATCCTCTTGGCAATGTGCTCAGCGCGCTCTCTATATTGTGCGCTGTGTTAATGGTCATCGGGGCTTTGGTCTTCGCAGGAAACTCTGTGGATTCAATTGAACAAAGCATCACCACGACACTGTTTGAAACGTTCAGCATTATGATGCCGAGCCTTAGCGATGCAGAAATGCTTGCGATGGTTGGTATGCTGGCAGCTATCTTTCCGGGTGCCATGGGTGGTTCCTGGGTTGTGATGACTGCCATAAATGCTGTTTTGGCACAGGCCATTGTGGTCCGTATGGGTTGCAATTTACGCCCAACGCCTCGTTTCATGCATATGGACCTGCCACAGTGGGCTGCATGGCCGCTGATCATTACCGCAGTAGCGGCACTCGCCCTCGATGGCGAATCCCGTTACATGGCGCAAAACGTTTCCTTGATACTGGCAACACCCTTTTTCTTTCTGGGTTTGTCGGTCATTCACTGGGCCGTTCGGCGGATCAGCTTTTCTCCTGCATTGTTGACAATCTTCTATTTGATCATGGTCGTGTCGGGGTGGGCATTAATGCTCGTTGCTGCACTCGGTATGATCGAACAGTGGGCAGGAATAAGATCACGCTTTAGCGACATAAAGAACAATGAATCAAATAACGATTTAACCAAATCTGATAACTCAGACACAGATGGTCATAACGGCCAATAGTGTTAAGTGGAGTAATAAAATGGAAGTCATTCTGTTAGAACGCATTGAAAGACTCGGACAGATGGGCGACATGGTAAGTGTCAAACCCGGATATGCTCGTAACTTTCTTCTGCCTCAGAAAAAAGCCCTTCGTGCTACTGATGAAAACAAGGCCCGTTTTGAGACGCAGCGGGTTGAGCTGGAAGCTGAAAACCTGAAACGTCGTGATGAAGCCCAGGCTGTTGGCGACAAGATGGACGGCCTGTCCGTCATTCTGGTTCGTCAGGCTGGTGACGCTGGACAGCTTTACGGTTCTGTCAGTGCACGCGATATTGCCGACAGCGTTATTGCTGGCGGTTTCAAAATTGCCCGTGACCAGGTTGTTCTTGATCGTCCGATCAAGTCTATCGGTATCCACCCGGTTCACATCACCTTGCACCCGGAAGTTACGGTTACAATTACGACCAACGTAGCACGCACACAGGAAGAAGCCGAAGTTCAGGCCAAAACCGGTGAAGCAATGAAGTCTACGGAAGAAATGGAGAATATTGCTGACACAGAAGCTCTGGCTGCTGCTGAAGCTGCGGCTGCTGAAGCGGTTGTTGCTGCTGCTGAAGAAATCTTTGAAGAAGGTGCTGCACCTGAACTCGAAGAAGAGGTCGCAGAAGAAGCTGCAACGGATGAAGCTGAAGAAGAAACAGCCGAAAGCTGATTTTTCCTGTCTTTATAAGTTTAAAAACGGCGCTTTCGGAAACGGAGCGCCGTTTTTTTTACAGTCACCAAATTTGCTCGGCACTAATCGGGGTTATACTATTGCTGAAACCGTGAAGAGCCCTTGTCCGTGCCTCAAGCCCGGCAGCAAGTGTTTCAGCCAGATCCAGCGCTTTCATCAATTCGGTATGACTGTAATATGTCAGATAATCTGCCGCTAAATCAACATGGCCTTGTGACAACAAAACTTGCGCCGTTTGAACAACGCCATCGTGGGTTGTCAGCAAGTGATTTTCAACTGCCTCCCACACAGCTGTGACTTCCGGCAAATACAGATCACTGTGCTGCACGATCAAATAGAGCAACCTCTTGAAAACTTGCGTTGCTGAACGGGTAGATTCAACCCCTTGAGGAACGGATGATATGGCCCCTTGGTCTTTTCGATCATCCAGAAACTTTGAAGATTCACCAGTGGTCAAATACCGATGTTGCCGAAATTCTTCCGGCACATCACGCACGCCCATGAATACAGGAACAAAAGGTGCTGCGATAGCGCCAATTTGGGTGTGCCAGAGAACACGCAGTTCGGAGTGTTTGGGATGATAGAGAGGCACAACCTGCCCATATCCAGCCGTATCACCTGTCAGCTTTGACGTCCGGATAGCCCACATCATATCGGCTATACTAATTTTCTCAGGTCTTGCCGCACGATCTGTCATTTCTCCTTCAATCCACTGCACGCCTTCCCAACGGTGCTTTCCATCGCCATAGATATCATTGGCATTAAAAGGGCTGTCACTTTTCGGATCGTACCAGCCTTGTGAGACGGCAAATGGAACCAGATTGGGCGCGTACAGATAATCACCATGCGACGGATCATTCACAGGGATTTCATTGATATAGCCCGGTCGTGAGGCCCGAATAGTGTCTGCCCCTAGCCGTTCGGCTGCCCATAAGCCCTGACCTCCGGCAAATTCAATAACCACCCAAGCCTCATCCGGATCGGCAATAATATGAGAGTTCCCGCCATAAGTTGAATAGCCGTGTTTGGCGATCAGGTCACCAATAATCTCAACCCCTTCACGGGCAGTATGGGCACGCTCAACTACAATCCGTGCCAGATCACTGTAATTAGGCCCGGATTGAGTTTTGGGCGTCATATCAATCAATTCCCGACGCGATGTGGACCAGATATCACGCACTGCGACACCGTGCTCATTCAGCCCCCCGTTGGTCAGTGGGGCCGGAACACCGAGGTAATAGCTGTAATTCACACAGATATGTCTGGCGGTCTCGGCGGCTTGCGGAATTTCGGAAAGAACACCCGG
>JABJOR010000195.1 GCA_018664265.1 Rhodospirillales bacterium | reverse complement strand
TGATTATGCACATCACCCTGTTGAAATAACGGCTGTATTAAAAGCGGCAAGGGGTGCTGCCCCAGGGCAGGTGATTGCTGTTGTTCAGCCGCATCGTTATAGCCGCCTGCAGGATTTATTTGAGGATTTCTGCACCTGTTTCAATGATGCAGATGCGGTGTTCGTCGCCGATGTCTATCCGGCAGGGGAAGCCCCCATTGAAGGGGTGCACCGCGATGCCCTGGTTGCTGGATTACGTGAGCATGGTCACCGTGTTGTTGATGGTGTTAATGCGCCGGAAGAGCTGGCTGCAACAATTCATGGAATAGCGACTTCCGGGGATATGGTGGTTTGCCTTGGTGCCGGGAATATTACCCAGTGGGCAGCAGCTTTGCCCGAAGAATTAGAGCTTCTGGGTGATGACGTATGAACCAAGCCGTTGCATTTAATAATAATCTTTCTGCAAAATTACCTCAGGTTCGTGGTACGTACGAAGAAGATGCATCTCTAAAAAAGTACACATGGTTTCGTACCGGTGGGCCAGCCGAAGTTTTGTACACCCCGGCAGACATTGATGACCTTATGGTTTTTATGAACGGCAAGCCAAGGGACACGCCGGTGACTATGATTGGTCTGGGCTCAAACATGATTATTCGGGATGGTGGCGTCCCCGGAGTGGTTATCAGGTTGGGTAAAGGGTTGGCCAATGTAAATGTTCGCGATGATAAAATACTGGTTGGTGGCGGCGCGCTTGATAGTGCTGTGGCTGCAGCTGCTCGTGATGCAGGATTGACCGGGTTTGAGTTTTTATCAGGTGTCCCTGGAACCATTGGTGGTGCATTAAGAATGAATGCCGGGGCCTTTGATCAGGCAATGCAGGAGATTGTTGTCTACGCACGTGTTCTTGATTTGCAGGGAAATTTACAAACCATTGCAGCGGAAGATTTGGGTTTTGGATATCGAAGCACAAGTGTCCCTGAAGGTTGGATTTTTGCTGGAGCTATGCTTCAAGGCATGCCGGGTGAACGAGGGGCTATTGCCCAGAAAATGGAAGAAATCAGGGCATTTAGAGAAGAATCCCAACCCATGCGCGAGAAAACCGGTGGCTCAACTTTCCATAATCCAGAACATGGTGAAGCCGCTGGCCGCAAGGCGTGGGAAATCATTGATGGTGCCGGTTGCCGTGGCCTGACGCTTGGTGGCGCAAAAATTTCTGAAAAACATTGTAATTTCTTAATCAATACAGGCGATGCTAGTTCACAGGATTTGGAAGATTTGGGTGAAATGGTCCGCAAACGTGTGCTGTCCGCTAGTGGTGTTTCTCTGGAATGGGAGGTCCGCCGTATTGGATTGCCCTTATCAACAACAGAATCAAAGGCATAGTGAGGGGCCTGACAGATGACAAAGAAAGTAGCAGTTCTGATGGGAGGCTGGTCAGCCGAGCGGGAAGTTTCGCTCGTCAGTGGTGCTGCTTGTGCAAAGGCACTTGTAAATGCCGGGTACATGGTTACGCCGATAGATGTGCAACGTGATATGGGCGGCCTGCTGACCCGATTGCTGCCACGTCCCGATGTGGTTTTCAATGCTCTGCATGGCCGCTTTGGTGAAGATGGTTGCGTTCAGGGATTGCTCGATATTCTGGATGTTTCCTACACACACTCAGGCTTGCTGGCATCTTCAATTGCCATGAATAAGCCTTTGTCGAAAAAGATGTTTGCGGCTGAAGGTCTACATGTCGCCGAAGAAATCATTATAGATCAGGAAACCCTGATGGCGGGTGATCCTATGCCGCGGCCTTATGTGGTTAAGCCAATTAATGAAGGCTCCAGCGTTGCTGTTCACATCATTCGTGAAGGCGATAATCATAAGCCCTATGATGATAGCGGTTGGCCGCTCGGTGAAGAAATTATGGTTGAGCGCTTTATTCCAGGGCAGGAGTTTACCGTTGCCGTGATGGGCAAGGGGGATGATGCAAAAGCTATGACTGTGACCGAGATTTCAACGGGCCGTGAGTTTTACGATTATGACGCCAAATATGTTGCTGGTGGCTCAGTACATGTCCTACCTGCTGAAATCGACAAAGATTTATTCGATGAAGCTATGCGCAGCGCAGAAATCGCCCACCGATGCCTTGGTTGCCGTGGAATTTCGCGGGCAGATTTCCGCTATGACGGAGAAAAACTTTATATCCTCGAAATCAATACCCAGCCAGGTATGACGCCGACATCATTGGTTCCTGAACAGGCAAAGTTACTGGATATGTCCTTTGAGGATCTGGTGAGTTGGATGGTTGAAAATGCGGAGTGTGATGCATGACCTCAGGAATTGAGAATACCAAGATTGTATCAAAATCCAAAGCGCAAAACCGTTCACCAAAGGGAAAGCCACGCAAACGGGCAGCCCCTTTATGGCGTCGTGGTTGGTTCCAGGGGATTGCTGGCATTCTTGTATTGGGCATGGTTTCTGCCAGTGGCTGGTGGCTGGTGCGAACAGGCGTGCTGGCAAATACATTCGCGGCAGCAAAGTGGGAAGGTATAGCTTTATCTGCTCGTGTTGGATTGAAGATTAATGAAGTGCTCGTTGTCGGACGGGCCAATACATCCAATGATGATTTGTTTGAGGCAATGGGTGCTGCTCGTGGAGCCCCTATTCTTGCTTTTGATGTTGGACTCGCCAAAGAACGTATAGAGAAACTGCCCTGGGTGCGTAGTGCATCAGTTGAACGGTTGCTGCCAGATACAGTTTTACTCAGTGTAGAAGAACGGACACCTCTTGCTTTGTGGCAAAACGAGGGTGAATTTTCACTGATTGATTATGAAGGCCATGTAATTTTACGTGAAGGCCTTGGCAACTATAGTCAGTATATGGTGGTCATAGGAAAAGACGCTCCAAAACATACAGCTTCATTGATGGAGGTCCTCAGTTCTCAACCAGAGATTATGAACCTTGTTCGCGCAGCGGTGCGGGTTGGTGGTCGGCGTTGGAACTTGCGTTTGGTTGGCGGAATTGACGTTCAATTGCCAGAGGATAATGCTCCATCAGCTTGGTTACGGTTGGCCCAATACCAGCGATCTCACAGTGTTCTGGATCGCGATGTGATGGTTGTGGATTTAAGACTTCCCGATCGATTGATTGTTCGTAAAGCCCTTCAACAAGAAGCGGTTACGGTCAGTCTTGGTCAGGAAACGTGATGAGTATCAGGAACGAATAAGATGATGAAAAACATCAAGGGGCAACCCCTGTCAAATACAATGTCAAAGACCATGGCAAAAAATGGCCTGTTTGCGGCGCTTGATATCGGCACGACAAAGGTTTGCTGCCTGATTGCCAAGATGGGTGATTTCGGGCCTAAGATTGTTGGACTGGGGCATCAAGTTTCTGCCGGTATTCGTAATGGAACCGTCGTGGACATTGAAGCGCTGGAAGGCGCCATACGTTCAACGGTTGAATCTGCTGAACAAATGGCGGGTGAAAATATTCGTGATGTAACAATTAATGTTTCAAATGCTGCGTTACAGTCTCGCTTGATATCCTATGAGGTTTCAACAGCTGGGCATCGTATTGATGAGGCTGATCTTCGTCACTTGCTTGATCCGCATGCGC
>JABJOR010000194.1 GCA_018664265.1 Rhodospirillales bacterium | reverse complement strand
CTGCCGCTCAACGATCTCATGAAACCGCTGGAAGATCATTATAAGGCCGCAGGCATCTGGGGTTCGCAGCGCTGGACCGGCGGGTATGAGTTGGGCTGCGCTGTGCCGCCTGACTGGGTCGGCAGCTTCGACTATACCGTTGGTGAAGATTCAGGCGATGCCGTGCTGGAGCCGGGTCTGGTGGTGAATTACGAGAGCAACTTCTATCTGCCGGGACGGCCAGGCATGTCCATGCTGATCGACACCTTGGTTGTCGACGAGGAAAGCGCGGGCCTGGTCCACCACATTCCACACCAGATCATCGTTATCGGGTGAGGGTGGCGATGAAAGGGAGACAGGAATAAACGACGCTGAAGAAGATAAGCCTGCCGCCTAGCTTCGATCATAAATGGTCGCTTAGAGCCATGAGCAGTCTACTTGACCTGCATGAAATGAGGGCTGTTTAGCCCTCTGTAACCGGAAGTCAAAATTGGATTTTTGGATTTTTGCTTCTTACTTCTTACTTCCGCTTTCCGCACGGAACTAGCCATAATTATGAGTCACAGAAGATTCTTATTTTTTTTGGACACTACTCACTATTCGCCCTTTATGTGTCAAGATTTTCAGCTTATGTGTCAATTCGCAAAGAGATCAAATTATCTAATCAGCAGGTATCAGGCCCACAGCCAAGCCGCCCCACGGACCCCGCTGGAATCTCCATGGGTGTTTTTGCGCAAAGGGGTATCAGTACGATCCGAAAACACCCAGTCCTGCCATAGGCGGGGGACGCTGTCATAAAGCTGATCAATGTTACTGATCCCGCCACCAAGAACAATCATATCGGGGTCAAGGATATTAATGACACTTGCCAGAGCCCGGGCCAGCCTTTGCTCATATCGCGACAGGACGTTGGAGGCTACCTCATCACCTTGGGTCGCGAGACGAGCAATATCCTCTGCTCCATGTGCTTTCGGGCCTCCATGGGTGAGGTAATCAAGCTCAAGGCCCGGCCCTGACAGGAAGGTCTCTATGCACCCTGCTTTTCCGCAATAACATTCAGGGCCCGACATTTCATCTGTGTCCATCCAGGGCAGGGGATTGTGGCCCCATTCCCCGGCAATGGCATTCATCCCTGTGTGGGCAGTGCCTTTGATAACCAGACCACCGCCAACACCTGTGCCGAGGATAACGCCAAAAACAACATTGCAGTGTGCACCACTGCCGTCAGCTGCTTCCGATACGGTAAAACAGTTGGCATCATTGGTCAGCCGTATAGGTCGCTCGAGAATAGCCTCAAGATCTCTGTCCAGTGGCTTTCCGATCAGACACGTTGAGTTGGCATTTTTTACCAGACCGGAACTTGGTGAGACCATACCGGGGATGCCCAGCCCGACCGATCCGTGCTGGGCCGTTTTACTTTCAAGGGCCTTCACAATTTCTGAAATAGTTTCCAGAGTGTTGTTGTATTCATTCTTTGGTGTGGCTTTACGAATGCGTGCCAGCTCCCTGCCATCCGAATCGAGAGCGATTCCTTCAATCTTTGTGCCACCCAGATCGATGCCTATACGCATTATTATATCCGTAAAACAGTACTAAGTATTTAAAAGTCCCGGAAAACCGGGGGTTATTCTTGTTTCACTATGATCTCATAAATACAATCGAATACAAGATTTGTTTAAAAGCAGTAAATCGGGGTAAAAGTTTAATGTTCCTTGGTATTCTCCATGGTGGATTAAAAAATGAAACAAGTTTCCCCTGATACATCAACATCGACTTATCCAGTTCTTGAAGGTCTTTTAAGCGCAGGATTTGCTGGTAAGAGTCTCGCCGAGATCGTTGGTGTGACACCGCCAACATTGAGCAAATGGCGCAACGGGCATTCTCAGATGCCTGGATCACAACTTGCCCTGTTGACCTTGGTGCTTGCTCATTTGCTTGAAGAAATTGAAGCTATGGAAAACCGGATTGATAATATCTCTGCAACAAATGATGATGAGCAACCGTATGGAAATCTGCACAAAGTGCTGTGTGGATGTTTACATGAACAGGAAATTCGCAACCTTGCCCTTTCCCCTACCGCTGTGCATGCTGGTGCGCGGATGTATCGAACGTGGTTTGAAGAAACGGGTGGTACTGCCTTGAACACACTGGCGAACTTGTCAGACAACAGAATTAGAAAAACAGATTATGCAAATATGGCAGCTCAATAAGGCTATGAATTAATGGCGAATGCATTTGGATTGAGTCCGGAAGGATTACAGACGGCACTCGACATCAAGAAAAGATATGTCATGGGTGAGCCAGTTTGTGTACCCGGCGACGACGAACAAATACTGTTGCCGGAATATTTGCTCAATCATGACCTTGACCTGAGCTTCCTGGAAGATCCTATTCCACTTGCCTTGCTGGCGACTCGTGATCCTGAATCCCCCATGTCGGTTGCAGCTGTTACACGGTTGAGCCCCTTGGGAAGAACAAGCAAATTGCTATCCGGTGTTATCAGGATTGTTGGGGAAACCAGCAAGCATCCACTGGTAACCGAATGTGTTTCTCTGGTGACAGAAAATGACTTCGAGCCTGATTCCATTGCCCGCATTCGACGCCACGCCGGGGATTTTATCGTCAAGTCCCGTCAGCAATACACCGCTGCGTTGCGCCAAAACTTGCAAGGCCTGATGGATGGAGAGCATTCTCCTCGCCAGTTCGTCCATAACTTCTTCGAGCTGACCGAGGCCGGGAATTTGCGCACGGACATTCGAAAGCGTCTGGTCCTTAGTTTATTGCTTTCGG
>JABJOR010000193.1 GCA_018664265.1 Rhodospirillales bacterium | reverse complement strand
TCAATATGTGGTATCAAATTTACAATTTCTGACTGCCACAGGGATAATTTTGGTGCCATTTTTAATATGTTCCGTTTTACCCAATAATAAAATATATCATAACAACACATAATTGCTTACAGGAGAACAAACATACCCCCTTAAAATGATGCAATCATAACGAGGTTTAAGATCAACTCGGGTCTGTTTGCTTATTAAATCCGCAAAATATTTTGTTCAATTCATGTAACAACATTCTGACAGAGGAAGTTCTTAATTTAGCAAATCACATAGTCTGGCGTTTATGAACCGAGTTACCAAGATACCAATTCAGGGGGTATATGTTGTAGCCGGTTTGTATAAACAATAGTCCGTGCACCGGATATAAAGTCGATACGGGTGATTGAGGTGTTGTGGCATGCCCAGTTGGCAACCCAATGGTTGCTGTAGTTTTCAGAGACACGCGGGGTTCCGCTCAATTCATTGATGAGTTGATCAACAAGATCTCCGTGAATGACCATTGCAACACAGTCGTCAGTGTCAGCATGGCGATCCACAAACTCCAACATTACTTTTTTAGAACGTTGAAGAAACATTTCTTCCGTCTCAAAGGGCCGATTGTACCAGCCTTCGTGCCCCAGTGTTTCGGGTAACTGCAGATCTGGAAACCTTTCCGCAAAGTAGTTTCTATTAGGCCCGGCTACGCTGGCTTTCGTGCCATCACTCGCTTCTTCATAGACACCCTCATTTTCAAAAATATCGGCATGCGCGACTAACGGTAATCCACAAGCTTGGGCAATATACTGCGCCGTCAAAATTGAGCGTGTCATCAAGCTACAGTAAATATGAGTAAGGCCATATCTATGATCTTTATCTTCGTCTAACACCCATGGCGGGTGTTGCGGGTCACCAATTGGACTAGCCATATGCTCACCCAAAAATTGTGCCTGACGATGCCCCCTCTCCGTGAGCTCCGGGTCTGGAACACGGCCTGACTGATCAGGGTTTTGAGAAAGAAGGTTATTGGCAGATTCTCCATGCCGGATGAGATATAGTTTCATATTATCCTTGGTCAGTTCTTATAGGCACAATCAAACCATCACGTTTTAATGAGATATTTTGTGGCAAGTTATTACGGATCAATAAAAAATCACTTATTGTTGATAACTTTCAAGGCTTGTTCGTGCGTGCGTGCATCACCAGAAGCGACGAATTTATCACCGGATGACTGGTTTAATTCATCACCGTTCCAATCTGTAATTGTGCCGCCGGCCCCTTTAATTACTGGCACCAATGCCAAGAAGTCATAAATATCGAATAAGACATCAATCCCGACATCGATCCTTCCGGAGGCAATTTGTGCATAGGCCATGCAACTGCCACCATAGACGTTCAAGCGGGTCGAATTTCGCATGCGATGTAAGGCGGGTTTTGTCTCTTCATCATAGTAATCCGGATTGCTGGTTGACATCAGAGCATGGGATAAATCTTCACAGTCACGTGTTCTAACCAGTTTACCATTGTGGGTGGTTGGAAGGTCTGCGCCCCCTCCAATCCAGCGTTCGTGCGTCATTGGCATGTCTATCGCCCCAAGAACTGGCTTGCCGTTTTGCATCAGTGCAATGAGTGTCCCAAATACCGGAATGCCAGCCAGAAAGGGCAGCGTTCCGTCGATGGGGTCAATGACCCAGACTAACTCATTATCGGCGTCCTTATCATCATACTCTTCCCCGGTGATGCCATGTTCTGGATGAAGGTCTGAAATAATTTCTCGAATTTTACGCTCTGCGGCCTGATCAACGGATGTAACAGGGCTGCCATCACCTTTGATTTCGGTTTCAAAAGAATTCAGCCTACGTGTACGGATTACCTCACCACTGGCATCAGCCATTTTGTTAATGCTGCTTGCATAGTGTTCCAGTTCTTTCTTCTTCATTTCTGTCATACCTTAAGTTAGTGGGCCAAAATTTGGCTGAGGAAGAGTTTTGTACGATCACTTTTAGGATTGTTAAAGAATTCTTCCGGCGTGTTCCGCTCAACAATTTCACCTTCATCCATGAATATCACGGCATCGGCAACAGAGCGCGCAAAGCCCATCTCATGGGTTACGCAAATCATGGTCATTCCTTCTTTTGCCAGATCGGTCATAACTTCCAAAACTTCATTAATCATTTCAGGATCAAGGGCAGAGGTTGGCTCGTCGAACAGCATAATTTCCGGGTTCATGCATAGTGATCTAGCGATGGCGACACGTTGTTGTTGGCCACCCGATAACTGGCTCGGGTACTTGTCAGCCTGTTCAGGGATGCGAACCCGTTCCAACATACTCATTGCTTGTTCACGGGCTTTGGGTTTTGGGGTTTTACGAACCAACTTTGGTGCAAGCATCAGATTATCAATGATGCTCAGGTGTGGAAACAGATTGAAACTTTGAAATACCATGCCGACTTCCCGGCGCACCGCATCAATATCCTTGACCTGATCCGTCAGCTCATGGCCATTGACAATGATATGCCCAGCGTTGTGCTGCTCTAGGCGGTTGATGCAGCGAATCATAGTAGACTTGCCAGATCCGGATGGCCCGCATACCACAATACGTTCACCTTTTTCAACATTCAGGTTGATTTTTTTCAGTGCCTGAAAGCCACCGAAGAACTTGTCTACGTCTTTCAATCTGATAATTGGTTCACTGCTGGTTACAGAATTTATCATAAGGTCCTCATTGTCGAATATGCCGACTCATACGTTTTTCTAATAAACCGAAGGCGTTTTGGATAATCCATGTCATAATCAAATAGATAATGGCAAGAGAAATGAAAATTTCGTAAGGGGCATAGTATTCCGCAACGATAGTACGAGCGATGCCCATCATGTCCAACAGGGTAATAGTACTGGCCAGTGCTGTTGCTTTCATCAGGCCAATAACATCATTACTGTAGGCCGGTATGGATAATCGAATTGCGATGGGAGCCGTAATATAAATAAAACGCTGACGAATTGATAAGCCCAGAGCTGCACCTGCTTCAAGATAACCCCTATCCACTCCATTCACACCGCCACGGAAAATTTCAGATACATACGCAGCGTTATTTATAGTCAGGGCAAGAACGGCACATCCATAGGGCTCGCGCAACATTGGCCAAAATATACTCTCTCGAATGAATTCAAATTGTGGAAACCCATAGTAAATAATAAATATTTGAATCAGAATGGGTGTGCCACGAAAAATATAAATAAATGACATAGCCGGCCAGCACAGATACCATCTGTTGCTTATACGCATAAGCAGAATAAAAATAGCCAGGATCGTTCCAATAACCATTGATAATAATAATAGCTCAAGGGTTATGCCAATACCCGCTAACATTTTTGGAATACTATCTATAATCAGGGAAAATTCAAAACTCATCGGCTGCCCACCAGATGTTTGTTGGCACGCTTCTCAAGGAGCATCACGCTCAGGGTAATAACAGTTGAAAACCCGAGATAAATGCACCCCGCCACAATAAACATTGTAAAGGGTTTTGACGTGGTGCCGGCGGCCTGCTCGGCAGCATACATGGTCTCATTCAACCCAATAATTGAGATAAGCGCCGTATCTTTGATTAGTGAAAGCATGTGATTTCCGAATGCTGGTAAGGCCAAGCGCCACATTTCCGGAATTCGGACATAGATAAACGTATTAAAATTGGAAATTCCAAGAGCCCTGGCAGCTTCTATCTGTCCTGGGTCAACACCCAGGAATGCACCACGAAACGTTTCAGCTGCGTAGGATCCAACAATTAGAGCAATTGAAAAGGAGCCCGCCCAGAAGGGAGGAATATCAACAAATTTTATTGATGGATCGAACAGTTGAAAAAGATTTGTCAGAAATATGGCAGAGCCATAGTATATGAGCAATAAAACCAATAACTCCGGGGTGCCACGAAATATAACGGTATAGGCACTAGCCAATTTTTGGGCGATACGGCTATTGGATAGTTTTGCTGCGGCACCGATTAAGCCAAACAGAACCATCATAACAAGTGCGACGAGAAACACTTGAAGGATAACGATTGACCCCCAGAAAAAATCATCCCACCACCCAGTTAAAACATCCACGAACGTTATCTCCAACTCACTAAAATACAAGATACCAGTGACGGGGAGCAGAACGTATACTCCCCGTCAACTAATATGTTCTAGACGTTACTCGCCCCACTTTTCATTGTGAATTGGGAACGGGAAGTATTTAAGGGCATACTTTTCAAGAGAGCCATTTCTGATGAGTTGCAGAACCGCATCATCCAGGCGTTTCTGCAATTCTGGATCACCCTGACGCAGACCAATACCAACACCAATCCCGAAGAAACTGACTTCATCTACAACCGGGCTGACAAACTCAAACCCTTTGCCATTTTCCTTACTAAGAAACTTAAGGTAGGCCTTCATGGGGTTAGTCATGATCATATCTGTTCGGCCATTTTCCAGATCGAGATACATTGCATTTGATGAATCATACAATAGGACATCCGCACCAGGAAGCTTGGCTTCAAACCAGCTTGAATAGGTGGAAGCACGATCCAGACCGACTTTCAAGCCATCAAAGTTTGCAGGTATAGGATTGCCCGCGTCGTCAAACAGATTCCATCCGGCGTCCTTTTTACCGACCAGGCGACCGATTGAAACACGGTAGGGTTTTGAGAATGCCATTTTTTTCAAACGCTTGTCAGTAATCGACATTGAAGCAATGATAAGATCATACTTGTTAGCCAAAAGGTAAGCGTCCGGTGAATCACACGATTAATAATTTCAGTTCAAAACACCTGCATGTTTCTGCGTTTTCATCACTCATGACGTTGCCCAATTCCACGGCAAGAGCTCATCGATCCTGTTGATCTTATGGTCGGCGATGCGAT
>JABJOR010000192.1 GCA_018664265.1 Rhodospirillales bacterium | reverse complement strand
CATTCATAACGCGGGACCCGCCATAAACCACTACCAGTGCAACAGCAAATCCACCAAGAGTCTCCATGATTGGACTGGATAGTGCCTGTATTTTGAC
Source organism: Rhodospirillales bacterium (assembly GCA_018664265.1). Classification (GTDB taxonomy): domain Bacteria; phylum Pseudomonadota; class Alphaproteobacteria; order Rhodospirillales; family Casp-alpha2; genus JABJOR01. The sequence continues at coordinate 7,894 of JABJOR010000192.1, read as the reverse complement.
AGCCTTCATGTTGAGCTTGAAAGTACGCTCAATGATTTCCTTAATTCGGCCACCTTCGTAGGCTTGCATAGAATACGCTTTAACAACGCGAATGCCCTGAAATGTTTGACCCAACAGCGCCGTCAAAAGGCCTGTTTCTTTTTGCGTATTGGCAACGACTTTGCGCGTGCGTTTGCCTAATCGTACGATGGGATAAATCGCAATGGGAAACACAACCAGGGCTATAGCAGCAAGGAAGGCGTCTTGCGCGATCATAACAGAGACGAGGCCTATCAGCGACATCACGTCCTTGCCCAGACTGGTTAGGGTATTGGAAACTGCCCCACGAATGATCTGGACATCAACCGTGAAGCGCGAAATCAAGGTGCCGGTTTGGTGCTTGTGGAAAAAAGCCAGATCCATATTAGCCATATGTGCATATAATCGATTTTGGAGGTCGGCTACAATGCGCATACCTATGAAGCTCATGATCACAGATTGAGCATAATTGGCGATGCCTTTTGCTAGGAAAGTGGCAACGATTGCGCCACCGACAATGAACAACATATCACGATCCTGGCTGATAAAGACATCGTTGACCACATCCTCCATCAAAAAAGCACTGTATGATGTTGCAGCCGCAAAAATAGCCATAAAAACAACAGCAACAGCCAGCGGCCATTTGTAATTGACCACATTTTCACGGACCAATCTGCTCATTAGTTTTCGAGAAGACGTTTGACCGGGTTTGTTGGTGTCCAGATGTGTGCTCACGAAATTACTTCCCGGCTATTGCCATGGTATCGATACGTAAGGTCGGGGCGTCTGTGCCATGGCGAAACTCAAGGTCGTCGGCGGCGTTTAAATTGGCGAACATATCGCTTAGATTGCTTGCGATGGTAATTTCGCTAACCGGAAAAGCGATCTCGCCGTTTTCGATCCAGAACCCTGTTGCCCCTCGGCTGTAATCACCGGTCACAGTGTTAACACCCATGCCGATCATTTCTGTAACGTACAAACCGGATTTGATATCGGCCATTAGTTCTGCCGGGGAAACATCACCCGGTTCCATGTAAAAGTTCGTAACTCCGGAGCCCGGAGGTGCAGATGTTCCACGCGAAGCATGGCCTGTTGATTGAAGCCCGAGTTGGCGCGCTGAACTGAGATTCATGATCCAGGTTTTCAGTTCACCATTTTCAATGATATTGCGGCGTTTCGTGGTAAGGCCTTCGCCATCAAATTCCTTGGACCGCAAACCCCGAACCCGGTGCGGATCATCAACAATTGTGATGTTATCTGGAAACAGCTTCTTGCCCATGCTGTCTTTCAGAAAGCTTGTGCCGCGTGCGATGGATGATCCATTGATGGCGCCGGACAGGTGCCCAATGATGGAATCGGAAACTCGCGGATCAAAAACCACAGATAATTGCGCCGAGTCAATCTGGCGCGGGTTTAATCTTTTAACTGCCTTTTCCCCGGCGCGAACACCAAGTTCAGCCGGACTGGTCAGATCAGCGGCAAACACCGCACTGGTATAATCATAATCGCGCTCCATCCCGGTGCCTTCACCGGCAAGAACGGAAACACTTACGCCGGAGCGAGACCCGGATCGGGTTCCCGTAAATCCGTTTGAAGTCGCAAGGGCCACACTGGATTTACCCCAGCTGGCTTCGCTGCCCTCAGTATTGGTAACGCCTTTGACAGCGCGCGCAGCGTCTTCGGCCTCGAGAGCGCGTTCTTTTAAAACATCGGTGCTGGCCTCAAGCGGGTCAACCATATCAAGATCGGGAAAGCCTCCGCTTGCCAACTGATCAGGGTCAGCGATCCCGCAGTGTGGGTCTTCGGGGACGTTCTTCGCCATGGCGACAGCGCGTTCAACCAGTTCACCTAAAGCGTCCGGCGATACATCGGACGATGATACACACGCCTGTTGTTTGCCTTTGAAAACGCGCAACCCCAGATCAGCCCCTTCGGAGCGTTCCAGATGCTCGGTCTTGCCCATACGGCAGGCAAGTGAAACCGATATGCCTTCTACATACACTGCGTCGGCGGCGTCCGCACCGGCAGTTTTTGCCATTTTGATCAGGTCATCGAGAAGACCCAGCCGTTCTTCATCTGTCATATTCATTCCGTCAGTTATTCATTGACTTGGTTATCAACTACTTATGGGTAGTATTGGGTAAATTGTCCAGACACCGCGCAATCCACTGCGCTGTCAGTTTTTCCTGTGTAGCATTTTGCGACAAGCGCTCACGCAGTGATCCAAAGTCTACCATATCCAGTGGCTGATCCTGATTAAAGCAGGAGAACACAACGGTTTCCTCCCCGGTTTTTGGATCAACGTGGCGTTGCAGACACTGGGCGCAGATTTCCTTCATCATACATTGCATGGGCGAGTTGATGGAGCCAATGGCGATGTGATCGGCTTTCACGTAATCTGCCAGCACACCATAACGCGCTAGCCCCACGGCTTTCATCATGCCGTCTGATCCGATGGCAATAATCCGGTCGGCCTTGTCCAACGGAATACCAACCGGGCCAAGATCTTCTTTGGCATAGGCCACCATGGCATCGACAATGTTGCCAACGAATGTGCGGTCCTGTGGGCGCGATGGCTCGAAGCCCGGCTCAATGTCTGAGCACCAGATCACCATGTCGGAGGCTGCTTCAATATTGTCTTCGTAGTATCGATCTTCCGGATTTTTGTATCCGGCAAAATACAGAACCTGCGATCCGGCGGCTCGCAGGGCCTGGCCTATGGAGAACAGAACCGCATTGCCCAAACCGCCACCAACCAGCACAACAGTTTCATTGTGGGGAATCTCTGTCGGTGTTCCGGTTGGGCCCATTAAGACAACGGGCTCGCCGGGTTTCAGATGGGCGCATAGGTTGGATGATCCACCCATTTCCAGCGCAATCACAGCGACAAGGCCTTTTTCGCGATCGACCCATGCCCCGGTCATAGCGAGGCCCTCCATGGCAAGCTTGGTATCACCCACTCTTGGGGCTAAAGCTTCAAAGTTTTGTAGGCGGTAGAACTGACCTGGCTGGAAAGTGCGTGCTGCACGCGGGGCGTGAACGACGACTTCAACGATTGTAGGTGTCAGGCGATTAACCGCGTGGATTTTCGGACGAAGGCTATGCTGCAGGTGCTCAAACAACTTGGCACCTGAGACAGGGTTCTTCTTACGCCGGGAAAGGGAACGTGTAATGGCTGGATACCCTTCCTTGGCGCTGGCCATGGCGCTGACCACGTTGCCGCTGAAGGACGGGTGCAGATCACCGAAAAAGCTGTGATCGACGCTGTGCTCATCCAGTTCCATCAGAACATAGGGCTTATCCGGTTTGGCTGACCATTCCGGGCTGACCTTATCGCCATTATCATCGATGGCGTTGAAGTATTTTCCATCAAGTTGATAGACGCCGCCGTGTTCGCGTGCCAGCACAGTATTGGGCTGGGTTCCGGCAGCAACCAGAATGGTGCGCGCTGGCAGGGTAATGGTCTCGCCCGTTCCGGACAGTTTGCCTTCTTCGCTGAGGGCTTGTTTTTCAAGCTGAATGGCACAGGCATTACCTGCCACATCCACATCGATGGCGCTGGGCGAAAGCAGTTCGGCAAAGCCGATACCTTCTTCCATGGCCTTGGTAATTTCTTCGTGATTGAGCGTATAGCTGGGCGCATCAATCATGCGGCGGCGGTATGCCACAATTGCTCCACCCCAGCTTTGCAGCATTTCCAAAATACGGGGTGCACGGCCTTCATTTTGTGCAGTCTGTTTTTCTGCACGAATGGCTTGTCCGTGGGTGAGGAATTCATCAGCAATTTCTGCTTCAGGTTCCAGCCATGCAGCACGTACAGCCTCTTCACCTTTGTCTGTTACAAGAATTTCATAACGGGTGAGAAACTTCTCGACCTGGACTGCGTAATAAGCCAGCGACTCCGTTGCCGTATCAATGGCGGTCAATCCGCCGCCAATCACAACGACAGGCAGTCTGACTTGTAAATTGGTGATGGAATCGGATTTGGCGGCTCCGGTTAATTGCAGGCCCATCAGGAAGTCAGATGCCTGACGCACGCCGGGGGCTAGCCCATTGGGGATCTTCAAAATTGTTGGTTTGCCTGCACCGGCGCAAAGCGCCACATGGTCAAAGCCCATGGCATAGGCAGATTCGTCACTGATGGAACCGCCGAAACGGGTTCCTCCGAACATGGCAAATTCCTGCCTGCGTTCCAGCATCAGACGGATAATTTTCAGGAAATTTTTGTCCCAGCGAACTGTGATGCCGTATTCTGCAACACCGCCAAAGCCAGCCATGACCCGATCATCAAGCTCTTCGGTTAAATCTTCAATGTCATAAACCGGATCGAACGCTGTGCGCTCGCCTGTCGGGGTGACACCGCTTATTGATGCAGTAACGGGCTCAATCTTTGCACCGTCAATGGCAACCACGGCATGACCATCATTCATCAGGTAATGGGATAAGGTAAACCCGGCAGGCCCAAGACCGACTACAAGGATTTTGTATCCACTGGGGTCTTTTGGCAGGAAACATTCGAAGTTCAGTGGATTCCAGCGGCTGAGCAAACTGTAAATCTCAAACCCCCACGGCAATTCCAGAACATCACGCAGGGTTCGGGTTTCCCCGGCAGGGATATCGACAGGTTCTTGTTTTTGATAGATGCAGGCTTTCATGCATTCATTGCAGATACGATGACCGGTTCCGGCGACCATGGGATTGTCGATCACCGCAATAGCGAGCGCACCAACGAAATGCCCATCTGATTTGGCCACATGCATTTCCGAGATTTTTTCTTCCAGCGGGCAGCCGATCATATCCACGTTGAAGGGCGTCTTTCGGAATTCATTGGTTTTTCTATCGCGCAAACCTTTGGAGCAGGAATCCTTGCCCTGATTGTGGCAGAAAATGCAGTATGTCGCTTCGCTTATGGCTCCTGCCAAATCCGTTCCCAGATCCGTCAGCTTGAAGCCTGGGCGTTGGCGAAGGTGTTGCTTATCCATGGTCATAACACAGGCACCATTTTGTTCGTGTTCGTGCAAATCCCTGACCAAATTAAATGGATCAACCTTCTCAGGCTCCTTGAACAAAACACTGCTTGAGGTTTCTGGCGTGTGGACATGCCAGGCAGCAAAGCGGGCTGCCAAATCAAGTTGTTCTGCGTTGGCTTCGCTGTCATCCATCCATTCAAGGACTTTTGTGGCGTAAGTAATTTCAGTGAAATCAGCGCCCAAGTGAGCTTCCAGGGCTGTTTTAAGGCTGGTTCCATCAAGGCTCAAAGCTTCATCGGCTTTAATCTTTTTCAAGGCCGTGCGCTGAACAAACAGGCGTCGACAGGTGAAAACCGGGGCCAGATCGTGGTGCTCTGCTGCTTTTGCGCGGACAGTATTTGAAATATCAAACAGCTCACCAATGAAATCATCCACATGCGGGGCCAGTTCGATAATCAGATTAGACTGTTCTTTGTCATCAAGTTCGCTCATAGAGAGGCGCGCATTATCGAGCCTTTTTGCCAGATTTGCGTCGGTTTTCTGAAGATTGCCCGTGAACAGTGCATCAATGCGTTTCAGGCCTTGCAGAGTATAAAGGTCTTCAAATTGCAGCTCGTTTGCCAGCTTTAGTTCATGTGTCATTAAGTCAGCCCTGATGGTATTAAAATTTGTACCAACGCAATACCGGAAATCTGGGCTTGAAGCAAAACAAATGCTCACTCATGATGCACATTCTTTAAAGGGAGATTTTGGATGAGTTACGCTGGTGATAAAACACCTGAGGAAGCCTGGGTTTTGTTAGAAGAAAACCCGTCATCAGTTTTGATTGATGTGCGAACACTTGCAGAATGGGCTTATGTGGGTGCGCCTGATCTTTCACGGGTGGGCAAACAAACTCAATTTGTCGAATGGGTGGTGTTTCCTGATATGTCCCGCAATGAAGATTTTATCGATCAGGTTCGTGAATGTGCTCCTGATCCTGAAACACCTTTACTGTTTCTTTGCCGCTCTGGCGTGCGCTCGGTTGCGGCGTCCAAAACCATGACAGCTACCGGATATTCAGCCTGTTACAATGTCTTGCAAGGCTTTGAAGGCGATATGAATGACGCCCATCATCGCGGCAACATCGGCGGTTGGAAAGTTGCCGGATTGCCGTGGGTGCAGAGTTAATTATTTCTGGGGATCAGAACAATGAATAGTAATTTTGAGCACACAGTGGGTGTTGTTGTTTATCGTTATGGTGAGGAACCAGGAACGCTGGATGCGGATTGGGCATTATCGACACAGGGCCATGGAATTATCCGCCACGGTAAGGCTACAGGTGGCCCCGCTGGTGAATATGCTGGCACGTACTTCATCCAGTATTACGATGAAATGGGTGGCCCGGATGGCTCTTTCGAACTGGAGATTACGCAGGTTGAGAGCGTCTATCAGTTAACTTGGTATGAGAACGCTCAACCCGTCATTAAGGGCGTGGGCATGTTATGCGAGAATGCCCTCGTTGTTGGCTGGTCTCATCTATAATCACCTTAAACTGCCTCTAGTGCCTGCCCCAGATCATCTTCGATATCGTTGACGTCTTCTATGCCAACCGACAAACGTACCATACCCGGTGTGATACCCAATTCTGCGCGCTGTTCATCGCTCAGGCGTTGATGGGTTGTGGTTGCCGGGTGGGTAGTCAGGCTTTTGGTATCGCCCAGATTGTTGGAAATATCGATTAATTCCAGTGCATTAAGGAAGCGGAACGCAGCTTCCTTGCCACCCTTGACTTCAAACGTGACCATAGTTCCACCAGCGCTCATCTGTTGCATGGCGAGGGCCTTATGAGGATGACTGCCCAGTTCCGGATAGAGCGTTTTTGTCACAACGGACTGCCCGGACAAGAAATCGGCGATATGGCGAGCATTCTTGCAATGCTGAGCAACCCGTAATTCCAGGGTTTCCAAGCCTTTCATCAGTGTCCAGGCGACAAACGGGCTCATGCATGGTCCGGTGTGGCGCAGGAAGGGTTTGAGATAATCTTCCAGGTAATCCGTGTCATTAAACAAGATGCATCCGCCGAGTACACGACCTTGCCCATCAATATGCTTGGTTGCCGAATACATGACGATATCTGCACCCAGCTCCAGTGGTTTTTGCAGGATGGGTGTCGCGAACACGTTGTCCACAATGACCATCGCACCAGCTTTATGGGCCAGATCGCTAACGCTTTTGATATCAATGATATCAAGTGTCGGATTGGACGGTGTTTCCATAAAAACGGCTTTGGCAGGCGTGGAAAGTGCACGCTCCCACTCGTTCAGGTCGGTTCCGTCTATCAGTTCCGTCTTGATGCCTAATTTTGGCAGTTGTTCGTCAATAATATACAGGCAGGACCCGAACAGTGCACGAGACGCAACCACGCGGTCTCCGGCTTCCAGCATGCAAATCAGGGCTGCGAACATGGCGGACATGCCACTTGCCGTGGCAACGCAGTGCCGGGCATCTTCCATCAGGGCCATGCGCTCTTCAAACATGGACACTGTTGGATTGGCATAACGAGAATAGATGTAGCGTTTCTTTTCGCCCTTGAAGGCCAATTCTGCTTCTTCCGGTGATTCGTATACGTAACCGGATGTCAGAAATAAGCCTTCGCTGGTTTCCGCGTCAGCAGATCGATTTGTGCCCCCGCGAACCAACTTGGTTTGCCTGCGCCAGCTGTCTTTAACGGTTTTGTTGATGGCCATGATTTTGGTTCCTTAAGTAAAGACCATTGGGGTCTTTGGCTTTGAAACCGAAGACCTTTTAGCGAGTTTTTTTAACGTGGCCGCAAGCCGGTCGACCAAATTGCCACGCCAGGATTATATAGAACAAGTCTAATCAAATATCAAGCTAATGCCATGATTCTGAAATACCTTATATTT
>JABJOR010000191.1 GCA_018664265.1 Rhodospirillales bacterium | reverse complement strand
GTTCGGCGAGGTCATGGTGAAAAGGTTACCTGCCGCATGCCAGCTAGATCCAGAGGTAAGCTCCTTGCGTTCCAGCAGAACACAATCCGTCCAACCCATTTTGGCTAGGTGATACAAAATACTGCACCCCACAACACCGCCGCCAATCACAACAACCTGGGCATGTGTTTTTATAGGATCGTTATTTGACACTTCGGGCTTGGAAGATTCGGACATGGTAACCCCTTTCAAAACTGATACTTTGGATAGATCATAACTCTAGGAAAAGGGCAATTGAATACTCTTGCGGTATACTGAAAAGTTGTTTGTGCTAGAAATTTTTGACCATCAACAATGCGTCACCAGAGGCATGAATATATTTATGAGGAACGATGGTCGCCCGTTTATTTTCCGAATACCCCAGGTTTTCATAGAGACGTTTAGCCCCTGTATTTTGTTCAAATACGATGAGTGAAGTCTTTTTATATTCCCGATCGGCAGCGTCTTCCTCAAACATTTCCATAAGCTGCTTACCAATTCCATGGCCTCTGCAATCCTCATTCACCGCAATGCCTGCAAGATAAAGACTGGAATCTTCTTCCAGCCGATTATAAGGGGCTGTCACAGGATCATCATCAACACCCGGACTTTCAGGATCAATATGAATAGGGAAAGCGAGTGTCATTCCAACAACTTTTTGAGCCTTGACTGCAACCCGGCAATTTTCATAGCTGAAGGCCACGCCTTCACGCACGTATCGACGTGTGCCCACATCCAGAAGGTTTTCGTTGGGTTCTGCAATAGTTGACCAGATATAATCAGCAACACCCTCAGCAGCTATTTGGTAGAGCCGCGCGATATCGCGACAATCCTCTTTAACTGCTGAAATATATTCAATAGAAGGCATATACACGCTTCCTTCTTTATCAGGATGCTTCCACTACAGGGGCAATTCTGTCATAAAGACAAAAATCATCCAATAGAAAGATCGTCTACATGAATGTTCCCGGCGTTATTGACCATATTACAGACTGGCTAAAAAGTTACGCCGAAAAGTCCGGAACAAGCGGTTTTGTTATCGGGGTATCCGGTGGCATTGATTCTGCAGTGACATCGACCCTTGGCGCACGAACCGGGTTGCCTGTTTTATGTCTTGAAATGCCTATTCATCAACCAGTTTCACAAGTTTCGCGTGCCATAGATCATATTGAGTGGCTCAAGCACAATCACCCTCATGTAGAGATGACAACTATCCAGCTTACAGGTGTTTTTGATACGCTGGTTGGGTCTCTTGGCATCAATGAAGACTTGGCAGGTCATAACATGGCGCTTGTAAATTCACGCGCTCGCCTGCGCATGACAGCACTTTACTATCATGCAGCCGCCAACAATCACCTTGTTCTGGGTACTGGAAACAAAGTCGAAGACTTCGGTGTTGGTTTCTATACGAAATACGGTGACGGCGGCGTAGATGTTTCACCCATAGCTGATTTGAATAAAACAGAGGTCTTTGCCCTTGGCAAGGAACTGGGCATTATTGAAGATATTATGGTCGCTCCGCCCACTGACGGCTTATGGGGTGATGATCGCACAGACGAAGATCAACTGGGTGCCACATATCCGGAGCTGGAATGGGCTATGGATTATAATGGAGATGACAGCACCTTGTCAGAGCGAGAAGCTGAGGTCCTTGTGATTTATCGCCGCCTTAACACTGCCAACAAACACAAGATGGACCCAATTCCGGTGTGCATCATTCCTGCTGGATTAAAATAAAAAAGGGGTCGGTAAAACCGACCCCTTTAATATCAAGCTTGACTAAAAGCTGTTGTTTGATCAGGCAAACCACCAGCGTTCGGCGTTCTTTTCGCCGTCCAGCTCCCAGTTTGCGCCAACAACATCCGGTGTCATCACATCATTTGTGTGAGCTAGCAGATCAGCTTTATACAGGGGCAGGATTACGCCGCCTTCTGCATTAATGATCTGTTGCATTTCCACATAGATATCACGACGCTTGGCTGTATCCAGTTCAGCACGCCCAGCGACCAAAAGTTGATTGAACTTTGCGTGTTTCCAGTTGGTGTCATTCCAGGCTGCATCAGCAGCATAGACCGTTGAGAACATCATGTTCTCGGTTGGACGACCACTCCAGTAGCAAGCACTGAAAGGTTTGACCATCCAGACATTGGACCAGTAACCATCATCTGGTTCGCGAACAACTTCCAGATCAATACCAGAGGCCCGTGCTGTTTCACGGAACAACTGGCCCGCATCGATAGAACCACCGAAGCCTGTTTCAGCCGCATGGAACTGTACCTTGAGGCTGCTCATGCCAGCTTTTTTAAGATAAAACTTGGCTTTTTCAGGATCATATGCGCGTTGTGGAAGCTCTTCTTCCGTTGCCCGGTACTGATTAGCAGGGCCAATCGGATTATCATTACCGAGTTCGCCATAACCACGAATAATCAACTTCAACCATTGTTCACGATCAATGGAATGCTTCAAAGCCATACGGACATCGTTGTTATCAAACGGTGCCTTATCGGTGTGCATGGGCAAAGTAACCTGCTTGTTACCCGTGGTAGCAACGATTTTCAGATTTGAATTCTTCTCAAGCAAGTGAACTGTTTTCACATCCACATTGGACATGCAGTCAAACTGGCCGGTTTGCAGACCGTTACTACGGGCATTTGGATCGGCGACCTGATTGGTTTCGATTTCATCGAAATGTGCACGGCCTTCTTTCCAATAATTAGGGTTACGCTTGGTTTCTGTCACCACGCCAGGCTCATGAGAAACCATTGAATAACCACCGGTACCAACACCAGATTGCCAATCAATAGTGCCATCGCCATTGGCGGGACACATCAACAAATGGTAATCACTCATGATATACGGGAAATCAGCATCAGCGCCATTAAGCTCAACGACAACATTGTTTTTGCCATCAGCTTTAACCGATGTAACGGCACCTAATTGGCCTTTTGCCGCAGACTTACTGTCTTCACCAAGGTGATGCTGCAAAGATGCGACGACATCAGCAGAATCCAGCGTTTTGCCATTATGGAATTCGACACCCTTACGGATATTGAAATTCCATGTCTTGGCACCGTTCGAACCTTCCCAGCTTTCAGCAAGTTCGCCGACCAGGCTGCCATCAGCAGCAACTTCTGTCAGATTGTTGCGAAGCTGGCCAAATTGAACGTTGATCATATAAGAATCAAGAATTTGACCGGGATCGAGAACATCACTGGTTGCACCACCGGTAATAGCTGTACGAAGGCGACCACCTTTTTTCGGGGTTGCCGCTTCAGCAGATTTCACAAATGACGTCGCAGAACTCAGCGATAAGCCAAGAGCCAAAGCGCCTGTCATAAATCCACGGCGACCAATATTACCAGATTCAAATGAGGTTTGAAGTTTATCTACTTTTAGTGCGGTTTCGCGATCAGAAACACCTGATGACAATACCGTTTTAACTATATCACTCTTTTTAGAGCCCATTTTTTAAGTCTCCCAATTCATTGTTTTGCATCCTTCTTTTGAAGGATTATTCAAACAATAACACACTGAGCCCAAAAATGAAGAATATTTGTCCATTATTTATTTATTCCATATAAAAAAATTTATGCCTCACCCACATGAATTCTTGACCATAATTTACATTTTGCATTTCTGTGCAAATTTATTGTCAGCCTAACCTTGCGGAAAATAAGTAAACCTCAGTATTTTCAATATTTGATTACACCAGCCTCTAAAAAATTGAATAAAATTCACTATTTAGCTTTAAATTTCAATATTAGTAAGCTATGAAATAATAAATACGTGTGTATGTAAAAATTAAACTAATAAACGATCCCTGAGGAATTAAAACTAATAATGTCTCGGCCACAACACTCTAGTAAAGAAATCATAATTTGGCGCTATATTTTGCTAATATCCTTGCTATGGACATTGGTGGTTGGCGGTTCATTATTTTGGAATACGCACCTTCTGGAAAAGCAGAGACAAGGGCTCATCTATAATCTTGCCATCAGTAATTTTAACAAAGACCAAAGTATTCGTGAATGGGGATCCATGCATGGCGGTGTTTATGTTCCCATTACAGATGAAACCCAGCCAAATCCATACATGACCTATCTACCCGATCGCGATATCGCAACACCCTCCGGGGTGAAACTTACACTCATGAACCCGGCCTATATGGCCCGCCAGCTCATGGATGAATTTTCAGAACGTTATGGTATACGAGGGCGCACAACAGGCCTTAACGCTTTACGCCCTGAAAATCTTCCTGATGCTTGGGAAAAATCTGCCCTGCTAAAACTTGAGGCTGGTGCGAAAGAAGTAATCGCAACGTCCGAAATTGATGGCGAACCCTACTATCGCCTCATGCGACCTATGTATATGAAGCCGGGATGTGAAAAATGCCATACGAGTACAGAATACAAAACTGGCGACTTACTGGGCGGAATAGGTATATCTGTACCACTCAAACCCAGCCTTGAAAATCATGGTGAAATCGTTACTGCATTTTCAACCACTCACATGGCTATCTGGATCATGGGCCTGGGCGGGATATATTTTGGCGGTAAACGCATAAAGTCCGGCGTTGCCAAGCACCACAAAGCCAGCAATGAAGCAATGAACAATGCGGAACGTTTGCAAAGTATGATGCGAATTGCGCCTGTTGCAATTATCATTCTTGACGAAAAATCAACAGTGACGTTTATCAACAATGCAGCGGAAGAAATGTTTGGATATGTACTCGGTGAAATTACTGGCAAGAATCTGAATACTCTTATACCAGAACGGTTTCGTAACGCTCATCACAAACATGTTAATACATTCAAAAACTCTGATCGTTCTTATAGTGCAATGAAGCAGCGCAGCAATATTTTCTGTCTTCATAAAGATGGTTCTGAATTCCCTGCAATGGCGAGCTTGTCAAAACAAAACATCGGTGGTGATATTATTTTCACTGTTCTTCTTCAGGATGTTTCCAACATCAAAACCATTGAAACTGAATTATTTGCAGCCAGAGAATACGCCATTAGAGCCAGCGAAATTAAAGCCGATTTCCTGGCAAATATGAGCCACGAGTTACGAACTCCGCTCAATTCCATACTGGGCTTTTCTCAAATGATCAGCGACGAAGTCTTTGGCTCAATCTCTCAACGCCTCTATGTTGATTACGCCAATAATATTCAATATTCGGGAAATCTTTTACTTCATCTGATTTCTGGAATTCTGGATTTTGATAAGATTGATTCAAATTCATTTAAACTCACAGAATCCAGTATTGATATCTCGACGATGGTCAATAAAACCATTTATACACACCAGGATTTATGCATCAAAAACAACTTGTCCGTCTTAAATGATATTTCATCGTCCCTGCCAGAATTGCGCGGTGACAGTCGCCTGATAAAACAGGCCCTAGATAATTTAATGCTCAATGCGGTTAAATTTAATCGGGAAGCAGGTTCGATCACATTCAGCGCCCATCAATCAGAAGATCATCAGATCATATTAACAATTGCTGATTCAGGGATTGGCATTGATGAAGGCGATTTGCCAAGAATAATGGAACCTTTTACGCAGGTTCGAAAAAGCAGCCTGAATTCTGCCAAACCAGGGACCGGGCTTGGACTGGCATTCGCTAAGAAAATTATGGATATTCACGACGCAAAGGTCACAATTACGAGCCAAATATCCGGCCAAAATCAGGGAACGATCTTTACCCTGGCATTCCCGCCAGAACGCAATATCCAAATGAAGAATTTGCTGAATGATCACGGACGCATTCTGGAATATGATTTGTAGAGAAGCAATTCCGGTAAAATTAGGAAAGCCATGGTGACAGTCTACTAATTATCAGTAGTAACAGCTCCTCCAAATAAGCGGAATTGCCTCAAAACCCCTCACTCAGACGTTAAAAAGCCCCGTCCAAATGATTGGGCGTGGCTTTTTAATGGCG
>JABJOR010000190.1 GCA_018664265.1 Rhodospirillales bacterium | reverse complement strand
TCACCGAAGTTTGCAGCGCCATCCCGCCCAACAGTATCCTGCGTAGCATAGGCGTCAATAGTGCATCGTCTCTCGGAGCCCTTTCAATAGCCCTGATCGGTGCTGCCAACATCGTTGGAACAATTGGCGCTGGGGCACTTGGAAAATACTGGTCTAAGAAATATCTGTTGGCACTGGTCTACACAGGGCGAACCATCGCCTCAATCGCATTTATCATGCTGCCTATGACACCGGATACAGTGGTTGTTTTTTCCATCGTTATGGGATCGTTATGGCTGGCAACTGTACCACTGACATCCGGGCTAATCGCACAAATCTATGGTGTCAAATACATGGGAACTCTGTTCGGAATTGTTTTCTTTTCTCATCAGCTCGGTGCCTTTATCGGCGTCTGGCTGGGCGGGGTGATGTATGACCAGTATGGATCGTACAACACAGTATGGTGGGTTGGCATCGGTGTCGGGATTTTCTCGGCCATAGTACACCTGCCAGTGCGCGAAGCCCCTCTCGTCAAAACCCCTCTCGCGACCTGAATCTTAATGCCGTCATATTTTGAGTGATATTGAAAATTTGATAGTGTTAGATTGATATGAAAATTTAAAAAATATCAAGAGAAAGTAAAGTCGTTGATTTATAAAAGCATACAAGATGCTATCGAACTGGCTGCTAGTTTACGCCCTGAAGCACGGGCATTTCTGGGTGTTGGCGTTGATGTAAGCTATCGACAACTGATCAAAGATATCGTCATAGCATGCCGATTTATTCTGTCCCAAAATCTGACAATGGGTGATCGCACCATTTTGTCAATACCAAAGAAACAGACCAGTTGTTAGTACAGGAACTGGAACTGAATTGTGTTTTTGCCGTTGCAAGTAAGCCGGAAGGAATTGATGTTAACTGGGTAGAGCTGGACCCAAGAATGTTGCCACAGTCTCTGGAAGTCGCACCGGAATTTTCACAAATAGTGATACCCAATGACTGTGATCCTGCCCGTATTACTCGCTTCATTCGCACAAGCGGCACAACAGGTGCACCAAAGCTGATCGCCCTCAGTAGAGGAATGGTACCGAAACGACTGTTTGCCCATTACATTGTCTGTGAAGGTGCAGGCTCTAATCGCCATTTGCTCAGCATGCCCCCAGGAACCATCGCCGGATATGGCTTTTTGCTGATGGCCCTGCTTCGCGGTGCTACAGTTACACCCTGGTTGAATGGTGATGACTTTGATGCGCTCATTGATCGGTTTCACATCAGCCACTTACTATTAGCCCCAATAGCTTTTCATGACATCGTAATCTCCAATGCACGAAAGGGGTGTAGTTTTAGTTCCGTGTGCTGCACCACAACAGGCGGAGCCCCCTTTGAGTCACAGTTGGCGAATAAAGCCAGATCGGTTTTGGGCCCAAATATCTGGAACGGCTACACTTCGACAGAAGCCGGCTTCATTGCTCGTGGGCATTTGAACCTGTTGGATACAGATCCCAATATAATTGGAAAGATTTTGCCGTTCGTTAATCTTCAAATCGTTGATGAACAGGACAATCCTGTTCCGGTTGGCGAAACAGGTATTGTTAAAATCGCCACGGAACTTGCTGTGGACCATTATGTAAACAGCACAGATGAAGATGGGGTGTTTCGAAATGGTTATATCTATCCTGGCGATCTTGGAGCCGTCGATGACAAGGGATATTTAAAGATTCTTGGCAGAGCCGATGGATTGATCAATGTACGAGGCTTAAAGGCCATGCCAGAAAACATTGAACACTAACTGGTTACAATACCGGAAATTCGAGAAGCTGCTGTCTTTCAAATCAATTCCGGAACAGGTCTTAAAATTTGCACAGCAATCGTTCTTGAGGGCAAAGACATGCCTGATGCACTCGCCCAAAAAGTGACTGAAGTTCTTGGTGAACTCACTCCACAACGTCTCGAAATTGTTAAAAAATTGCCGCGCAACTCAATGGGCAAGCTTATGCGGCATAAACTGGTAGAACGATTTTCTAATAAACCTGTGCAGTCGGGTTAAGGAGCTTCAAATAAATTTTTGCCAAGCAATTCTTCGGATGGCAGGAATATATTTTAACGCCATTAACCATAAGCGGCCATTTCTTAGATAGCCTCTACAAATCACTACAGATCAACGTATTTGTTTGTCCGATCAGGTCGCCCCAAAGTTCAATTGTCGTAATCCTTCATAGGTAACATCCGCAAGAGTTTCTATTTCCTCTTCACACATTGGCGTAGAAATAGCTCCAATGCCGCCTGGGTTAATTAAGATGCCATTATTAAGGAAGAAACGATGCAGCTGTGCGTGCATCTCTTGCTCTTCGGATGACCGATAAAATGATCTATAGTCATGAATTGGATGGTTATTTAAATGGAGCTGAAATAATGTCCCCATGCCGGTAACCTGTCCAGCAACGCCAGCACTATTTAGTGCATCCGTTAATTTATTACGTGCGAGGTCACCAAGCTGGTTTAGTCTTTCAATTTCTTCCGGCGTCCATATTGAAAGGGCTGCATAACCAGCGGCCATAGCCATTGGATTTCCGTTAAACGTACCTCCATGAGGGAGTAAGGGGCGTCCATTTGATGGGTCAAATACAGACATATACTCACGTTTCCCGGCAACTGCGCCAATCGGAATCCCCCCTCCGATAATCTTTCCAAGCGCTATCAGATCAGGATCTATTCCAAAAAATTTGTGCGCACCCTGCTGACCAAGACGGAATGTAACAACCTCGTCACAGATGACCAAAATCCCATGTTTATCTGCAAACTGGCGTATTGCAGTCAGGAATTCCGTATCGACCAGAATTGTTCCGAGTGACAAAGGAACGAGATCAAGGGCTATTGCGGCAAGCTCAGTTGCATGCGGCCCAAGGATACGCTCGATAGAATCGATATCATTGAATGGAATAATTTTAACATTTTCTGCAACCGCTTTGGGGGTTCCATTTGCATATGGTGTTGGTTCAGGGTCTCCTTTACCCCACACATCCGGAGTTGTTCCATAAGTCACCTCTGCAAAATCATATGCACCGTGATATGCACCTTCGCATTTTGCAATCATTGGGCGCCCTGTGTATGCTCTGGCAGCCCTGATTGCCTGCATCATGGCTTCTGTTCCCGAGTTCATGAACCGGATTTGGTCGAATGCCTCAACTCTGTCACAAAGAAGCTCTGCATATTTAAGTTCTTCGAAGGTGCCAAGTGCAATTGAAATTAAATTACCCGCTTGTTTCCTTATAGCCTCGACAATTTTTGGATGGCAATGTCCATGTAATAGCGAGGTATAATTATTTAGAAAATCTATACGTGTTACGTTATCAACATCTGTAATGTGACAACCATCACCGTGTTTTCCATAAATAATATACGGCTGTTGGTAAGTTGTTAATCTCGAGTTTCCACCAGAAAGAACCTTCTGTGCTCGTTCAAAATAACCATGTGATTTAGAGGAGGAATTTGGATATGAAGACATTAATTATTCCTTTCCAATTATAGAATGTTTCATAATTCATTTGCGCGGATATTTATCAACTTTTGTATTCAAAGTTATCTTCAGATTGCTTCCTTATTTTTGGGGCTCAAAACCGTCAAACCATGAGATTGGGGGTGTGGCGGAAGGATCGATTACCACATCAATTAAATACGGACCATCAGCCTCTTTTGCGCGGATAAAGGCCTTCTTTAAGTCTGCATGATCAGTGACCCGCTCTCCCTGGCACTTCAGGGCCCTGGCGACTTCGCTGTAATCAATATCCTGTAAATCGGTTTCAACTGACCGTCCAAAAAGCAGCTCTTCATAATGTTTTTGAAATCCAAATGATGCATTATTGAAGATAATTTCTATGACCTTGATGTTATTGCGCGATGCAGTTTCCAGCTCATTCATGACATAACCAAAAGCACCGTCACCGCAAATGGAAACAACCGTTTTATCGGGGCATCCGAATTTAGCTCCTATTGCAGCAGGTAAATCCCATCCAATGCCGGACATGGCCCTGCCCATGAGAAAGTGAGCCCCTATGGCAAGCGTATCGATGTAACTCAACACCCATTCACAAACAAAACTGGCATCCATCGCTACGATGGTGTTCTCATCAATGAGATTAGCGCACAATTCGTGACAGACGGCTTCGGGCCTTAAAGGTGCCTGGGTGGAAAGTCTCAGAGGTTCAGTTTGCAAAAATAATTCTGTTTTCCGGCTGGCGATTATATTTTCATCGGTTTCGAAGTTGAAATTCGCATTATTAGATTTGCAGGTTCGTATTAATTCGTTCAGGGTTGTTTTAACATCACCTACAAGAGCAACTCGGGTTTCGAAATTACGACCTATCTCTTCGGGGTCTATATCCAGGTGAATGATCGAGGTCCCTTTTGTAGGGATATTCCAATCGTCATAGGGAACCTGGTCCGTTCTGGAACCCATAATAATGGCCAGATCGGCTTCCGCCACAATTTGATTGGCAATTTGACCTTTGCCAAATTTTCCGCCGGTATAGGTGCCCATGACACCGATACTCAACGGGTGAGAATCTGGTACAAGCCCCTTGCCCATAAGAGTTGTAGCTATTGGAATACGGTAAGTTTCTGCTAATTCCAGGACTGGATCCCAGGCCTGTGAAAGGAGGCAACCGCCCCCGGCGATAATCACGGGGCGCTTGGCACGGGTCAGCAAATTGATGGCATCCACTATAGCATCATGGTTTGCACACGTCGTTCTTGAAGGATAACGATCGCAATCCGGTTCGGCATAAACTTCGGCTTCTCCTTGTGCTGCCATAATATCGAAAGGGCAGATCAAAGCCACCGGACCCGGTCTACCTGAGGTTGCTATTCGAAATGCCTTGCGTACCATTTCCGGTACCCGGTCGGTATTATCAATACGTTCCACCCACTTTGTTACAGGTTTGAGAAGAGCCTCTTGATCAATTTCATGACTGGCATTTTTCCCTCTGACGGTAGTTTTTACATCAACGACCAACGCGATTACGGGAACAGAAGCCTTCAAGGATTCAGCCAGCCCGGGTATAAGGTTGCAGGCTGCAATGCCGTGTAGGGCCGTACAAATTCCAGGTTTGTTGGTCACCTTGGCAAATCCATGTGCCATAATGGCACCATGTTTTTCATCCCGCACAAGAACCATTTTCATGACACCGGGTTCCAGTTCTTGTGTCAAATGCACCGGTTCATCCATACCAAACAAATGCGTAACACCATAGTTCCGCAATGTTTCGTACATCAATTTTCCGCCAGTCGCTTTCATAACAGTGCTCCCTGTCGTTTTTCCTCCACCAACGATTTTTACATCCTTGATCAGATTGGTCACATTATGTTTTGTACAACATCTCAAATAACTCTATCATAGTACCGTGGGTGGCAGAAGGATGCAGACAGGCAACCATTATCCCTTCTACTCCTGCATTTAGAATTTCGTCTCGCATTGCCCCCCCTGTTTCTTGAGTTCCTGAACAGCTGAATTGATATCGCCCACTTCAAAGGCGGTGTTGTTGGCTTTTTTTCCTTAGTGATATGCCTCTACCAGTTTCCCTAAGTAAAGATTAGAGAATTGTTCTCTTGTAGTCTACTAGGACGATAACTTCTGCTAAGGGTTATGAACAGTCTGAACGATTTACCTAAAACAATATCTGTTCCCCCTCTAATTGCTGACGTTACAAAAATCTTGCCTTCCACTCGTATAAAAGCAGTTATTATTCTGGGAGTGTAAAAACAGTCGTTTATAGCCGGAAATGGACATCTGTTATTTATATCAAAACAAATTCAACGATGTTGAAAGGCGACGGCTGTCGCCACAGTGTATATTTTAAGAACCTTGGAAACATTTATTCTTGCCGCCTTAGCAAGAATCGGAAGTACCGGTCCCAACCCTCACCCATGTACGACAGCAGATGAGCATCGACATCACAAATTTATGGCGTCAAGTACATGAGAACTCTGTTTGGAATTGTATTCTTTTCCTATCAACTCGGCGCCTTTATCGGTGTCTGGTTGGGTGGGGTTATGTATGATCACTACGGATCGTACAATACTGTATGGTGGGCCGGCATTGGTATCGGGATTTTCTCAGCTATGGTACACCTGCCAGTACGCGAAGCCCCTCTCGTCAAAGTCCCTCAAATGTCCTGATACTGAAACACGCTATATTCTAATGCCGTATTTCAAAACCTGTGTAAAATGACGAATAACATAAATTTTTGATATCCGACCTCTGCTTTTCCCATGCAAAGTAAAAGGTTACATGGGGCATGGAGTTAGGCAATTCATAGCCAACGGCAGTCATTCACTCTGACAATGCAGAGGTGATACAGTTGTCAGTAAAGTATTTCCGGACTAGCTATGTCGATCAAAACATGAGACCTTACAGATTAATACTCTTCATTATATGAATGATACCGAGATCTGAATGAGGCGAGTTGCAATAATAGGTGGGGGCGTCACAGGATGTAGCGTCGCTTGGCATTTGGCATCACAGAACATTGGTGAGATACATCTGTTCGAACGTGATCAGCTCGGCTCCGGCACCACCTGGCATTCGGCGGGCAACATTACCTGGAAACCAGTTGACGACAATGATGCTCCTGTCCTCTATTTACTGGATTTGATCAAACGCCTTGAAGACGAAACCAATCTTACATCGGGATGGCGCACTACTGGACGGCTGTTCCTGGCTCGAGACACTGATACGCTGGATATGTTTTCAGGCTTTCACGAAGGAGCGCTTGATAGAGGGGTTGATGCGCGGATGCTATCCCCGCGAGAAGCTTCGGGCCTTCACCCTTTACTGGAGGCTTCATCCCTCTCTGGAGCATGGCTAAATCCACTCGCTGGATATCTAAACCCAGCGGACCTTGTCACCCTTTATGCACGTTCGGCACGAGCATTGGGTGCGGAGCTTCATGAACAGAGTAATGTAAGCAACCTGACTACCACGAATGGTCATATTACTGGCATAGTCTGTGGCGATGAAACGCTTGAGTTCGATGATGTCATCATTTGTGGTGGTTTATGGTCTTCCCCTTTGGTTGCTGAACAAGGGGTCACGCTGGCACAAGGCGGATGTGAGCATTTTTACATTATTCTTGATATTGATCCACGCCTTGCCTCATCTACGCCATCCTTTGTTTCACCATCTGATTTTATCTATGGCCGTGAAGAGGTTGGCGGACTTCTACTTGGATGTTTTGATGAACAAGCCAATACGATTGACATTTCCAATCTTCCGGACCCTTTCTCATTTTCTTTGCTCAATGAAAACTGGGATAAGTTTTCACCTTACTTTGATCGAGCAGCAGAGCTATTTCCCGCATTGTTGAATGCACCAGTTCGTCGTTTTGTTAATGGACCAGAGGCATTTACGCCGGATGGGAATCCGTTTATTGGACCTGTGAGTGACATTGACGGGCTCTGGCTATGCACTGGAATGAATTCGCATGGCGTTACGATTTCTGGAGCCTCAGGGCACATTATCGCTGATATGCTTGCTGATAGGGAACCACGGTTTGCTATCGATCTATACGCTCCCGGGCGTTTTGGCACCAAGGCGCGCGATGAAGTGTGGCTTGAGAAAATGATCTCAGATGCACCCAGTTCATTCTATCAAAATGTGAACCCGAAAAAGTAACTACCCACACCGATCAAAATGAGCATATTTTTTACGTGGAAAACTGTAGCATGCTGATACCAGACTGGTTAAAAATGTAGTTATTTGTTGATTTATCCGCTAGTGACCAACTTTGATATTATCTATCTTGTGTTTAACGATAGATTTGTATTAGGGGGCGTGCAACTTCAGCCAGTTAGCCGTTGCTTGCTGCGTTGCTTTGTAAACAACAGAACCGACAGCTTTGCCAACGGGGGTATGAAGACCGGCGAAAGTTTGTCCCTGTGGCGTATTAGGGCAGGCAATGACGATACAATCTGTCCCGGTTCCACTGACGGCCTTGCCTTCGCCTGGGTGGCAATACCCAGCTTCCAGAACACCAGCTGTTCTGGCTTGCGTTGCCACTGACAGTGCTTCCAATTGTGCCGCCTGTGTTAAGGGCTGCGAGACACTGCAAAGCAGGTTAATCGTGCCAACTTTTTTACTGGTTTTCGGGAATTCACCTGCACCCACATGTAATGCGTTGCTCAAGCCCAATGTTATCAGGCAGCTCGCATTAACGCCTTCAACTTCAGCGCTCGCCTGACAATAATTTTCTAGCGGAGTGGAGGTCATTAATCCAATAGCCCCGCCGAGTCCTTTATCAATCAGGCGTTCACTAAAGAAATTTACAGGATCAAGATCGACGCTCAACTCATTTTCCTGAACCTGCATCCATGCAACTTGGTCCGCTTCAACATACCCCGGATTTGTAAGAGACCAGCTCAGCATTCTTTGTGGCTTGGGAAACCTGGCGATTAACCAGGGCTGCTCATGAATGATATCAAAGCTCACGAAGCGTCATAGGGGCTGATGAAGGACTGGTCGGGCATTTCCACACCGCTGATCAGCACCTTTTCGCCGGAAACCCGAACCCGGCCATCGGCAATCCATTTAACAACCCTAGGATAGATTTGATGTTCCTGAACCAAAATACGCGCAGACAGACTATCACCATCATCGGAAGGCAGAACCGGGACAACGGCTTGCGCAATGATTGGACCGTCATCAAGCTCAGGACGCACAAAATGTACAGAACACCCGGTAAAGCGTACGCCCATCTCAACGGCCTGATCCTGTACATGCAAGCCTTTGAAGGCAGGCAACAATGATGGATGAATATTGATCAAGCGATCGCGCCAGTTATTCACAAAACTTTCGCCCAATAGCCACAGGAACCCGGCAAGACAGATCAACCGAGCCTCGGATTCAGTAATGCGTATATCCAGTGCCTCTTCAAAAGATTCCCGGCTGTCATAATCCGATTTCTTTATAATCGAGGTTTCAATTCCGGCTTCGGCAGCCGTATGAATACCTTGTGCATCTGAACGGTTGGAAAGCACCAGGACAAT